>CAYTSJ010000438.1:0-2065 GCA_964440385.1 uncultured Pusillimonas sp.
TCAACATAATTTTCGACACCCTTTTATAAACTGGTGGGTCATCAACTTTTATCTCCTGAATACAATGTTAGATCGCTTAACTCTGAACCTGCGCATGTGGCTGGTGGTCGTTGTCTACTGGCTGATTTTTATTATCGTCATGGCTGTCGGCACTACAGGCCTTATCAAGGGGCGCGACAGTCTGAACCAGGTTCACGATCACCGCATGCTGGTCGCCGAAATCGTGGGGGAACTGGTAAGCAACTTCCATGACTCGCGCTTGAATGTCCTGCTGGCTTTCCAGCACGACCCAAATAGTGAACTCGCCAAGTTGCATGACCACCCTACCGCCGTGCACCTGGATGTCATCGCAAAAAACCAGCAAAAAGGGGGCGAACTCTGGAGCAAGGTTGACTTGCTGGTTTCAGGGGACGAAGAACTACGCCTGTCACAGGCCGCCAAGACAGCACGGGATGCCTGGCGTAACAAACTGGCAGATGCCGTTGAGGCGATCAAAAACAATAATTTCTCCCCTGCAATCATGAATAATTTCCTGGTCGCAGGTCGCACTGAGGGGGTTGCCAATCTCAAAGCACTGGTCGCCCTGCGTGACTACCAGATGGCACGCGCCAAACTTGAAGCCAGTCAGGCGTCAGATCGTGTCGATACAACACTGATGATCTTTACCCTGATTGTTCTGCTGGGTGCCTTGCCCGTCACGATTTTCATGGTGACATCATTGCGTCGTTTGCGTAACGGCCTTGCGTCGGCAAACCAATCGGCCAAACTCATCGCCGCCGGTGACTTGACGCAAGATATTCAACCCAAGGGTCGCGACGAAGTTGCCCACTTGCTGGCCCAGTTACGAGACATGCAAGACAACCTGCGCAACCTGATTTCCCAAATCAAGGAACGCGCCGACATCATTGCTGCAGAATCTGTGCATGTTGAAGAAGAAACCATTCAACTTTCAGATCGCACCGAACAGCAAGCGGCGGCGCTTATTGAAACTTCTGCGGCAACTGAAGAGCTCACGGCAACCGTGCAGCAAAATGCCGGCAACGCCAAAGCCGCAGAGAACATGGCCCAAAAAGCAACCACTGTGGCCCATGCCGGGGGGGCTGCAGTACACGACATGGTCGAGACCATGCGCAAAATCAATGATTCCTCTGAACGTATCAGTGAAATTGTCGGCATTATTGACAGCATCGCCTTCCAAACCAACATCCTGGCGTTGAACGCGGCCGTTGAAGCGGCCCGTGCCGGTGAAGCCGGGCGTGGTTTTGCGGTGGTTGCTTCTGAAGTACGCGCACTGGCACAACGTTCTTCGTCTGCTGCCAACGAAGTCAAGACACTGATCAATGATTCAGTAGAAAAGGTTACGGTCGGCAATGCACAGGTTGAAAACGCGGGCCAGCGCATGTCGGAAATTGTTCAAAACAACGACGCCATGACCACGCTGGTCAAAGAAATTTCCAACGCAAGCCAGGAACAATCGATTGGTCTTCAACAAATCAATCAGGCCATTACCGCCATGGACGAAATGATTCAAAAGAACGTCTCTTTGGTTTCGGATACCAGCGAAGCTTCCCGCTCTTTGCGTGAACAGGCCTCAGAACTGCACCGAGCCGTATCCGTATTCAAAACCGGCAAAAATACCAGGAATCATTCCCAATGGTCAGGGCATGTCCCGGCGTTGGGGCACACTCCGCAAGACTAAAACAAAAAATGTACCGACCAAAATGAATTTCACCCCAAAGACTGGACAGTACTCCAGCCTTTGGGGCGTTTTTCTTGAAGGTCAGCCAAGTCAAGCCTGTGCCGAGAGACAACCTTCAGTCGCTAAACCTCTTCAAGCGCTACGTGGTCAAGCCACGCATCATCAATTTCAGGCAAAGGAATGGCATCCAGCAGCGTTTTGGTCACTTCGCTTTCTGGTGCGTTAAACACTCGCTCGCAGGGGCCTGCATCGACGATTTCACCGTGATTGAGCACAATAATCTGTGAGCACACTGTACGAATCACCGACAAGTCATGGCTGATAAACGCTATGGTGAGATTCATGTCGGCCGCCAGGTCTTGCAAT
>CAYTSJ010000439.1:0-2063 GCA_964440385.1 uncultured Pusillimonas sp.
CCGGTTACGCTGGGGCCTGGCCTTGGGCTGGCTGGCACCACGTCTGCTCAAGTCGCGTGCTCATATTGTGCGCACCAATTTGCGCCTGTGTTTTCCTGAACTCGATGAAAGCGCACGTGAAGCCTTGCTGAAACGACATTTTCGCCTGCTGGCCCAGTCCATTATTGACCGTGGGCTGATCTGGTTCGGCGACCCCGAGCGAGTCCGCCAAACGGTGCAACTGAAAGGCTATGAATACCTCGAAAAGGCCGTTGCAGCCGGGGAAAAAGTCATTATCCTGGCCCCCCATTTCGTGGGCCTGGATGCCGCCGGTTCACGCGTCACCATGGACTCGCCGAAAACAGCCACGTTTTACACCCCATCCAGTGATCCGGACATTGATGCACTGATGCGAGAAGGCCGACAACGCTTTAACGAGTCTTTCCTGGTCAGCCGGCATGACGGTGTACGTGGCCTGATCCGGCTGCTGCGCAAGGGGATACCCGTCTATTACCTGCCCGACATGGATTTCGGCATCGAGGGGGCCATTTTTGCCCCCTTCTTTGGCATTCAGGCGGCCACCTTGCTGAGCACGGCTCAAATCGCGCGGTCATGGCAGGCCAAGGTCTTGCCCATCATCAGTCGCCTGGATGAAACCACCGGGGTCTACCACGTTGAAATAATGCCTCCGATTCCTGACTTCCCCGGCCCGGCAGGCCCGGAAGCTGACACGGCACGTATCAACGCCCTGCTGGAAGACTGGATACGGCGCGACCCTGCCCAGTACTACTGGGTTCACCGACGCTTCAAAACTCGCCCGGCGGGCGAACCCAAACCTTATTAGGCGCTGCCCAAATGATCTGGAATTTCACAAAAATGCACGGGGCTGGCAACGACTTTGTCGTCCTTGATGGCGTCAGCCAATCTATCATGCTGACACCGGAAATTGCCAAGGCACTGGCTGACCGGCACTTTGGGGTCGGCGCCGATCAGGTCCTGCTGGTTGAAAACCCGTCCCACCCTGAAGCCGACTTCCGTTATCGCATTTTTAACGCCGATGGCAGCGAAGTCGAGCATTGCGGAAACGGCGCACGGTGTTTCGTTCGTTTCGTCCACGAGCAAGGGCTGTCACGACGCAACCCGCTGCGGGCAGAGATTTGCACTGGCCTGATCACGCTGACAGAAACCGAAAATGGCGAAGTGACGGTTGACATGGGGCAAACCCGTTTCCAACCCGCCGACGTCCACTTTGACACAGAAAGCCTGGGCAGCACGCCCAGGCATGACGACATGCTCTGGACACTGCCACTGGCCAACGGGCAAAGCGTGGATCTTTCGCTGGTGGCGATTTCAAACCCCCATGCGGTCCAGGTTGTTGAAGACACTGACACCGCCCCGGTTGCTGAAAACGGCCCATTGATTGAATCGCACCCGCGCTTTGCGCAACGTATCAATGCCGGATTCATGCAGATTCTGGACAGACACACCATCAAGCTGCGCGTTTACGAACGGGGCGCTGGTGAAACACTGGCGTGTGGCACAGGCGCCTGTGCGGCGGTAGTCGCCGGCATTCGGCGCGGCGTGCTGGACAGCCCGGTGAAGGTCCACACCCACGGCGGCGACCTGACCATTGCCTGGGATGGCGACCGACTGCACATGACCGGCCCGGCAACCACGGTATTCACCGGTCAGATCGACATTGAAAAGCTTTTACTGAACTTTCCATTCAAGGATGCCCCCTGATCATGACCGCGCCTAGCCTCACTGCCAAAGCTGTCGCCGACTTCCTGAAAGAAAACCCTTCCTTTTTTCAGGAACACGCCGATATTTTTGCCGATTTACGCGTACCCCACCCCCACGAGACGCGCGCTATTTCTCTGGGAGAGCGCCAGATCATGACGTTACGCGCCAAGACCAAGGACCTGGAGTGGAAACTTTCCGGCTTGGTCAACAATGCGTCGGGCAACGAAAAAATAAGCCGGACGCTGACCGCCTGGTGCGCCCGTATGCTGGCCGAACCCGACGCCGTAAACTTGCCCGGGCTTCTGATCAGTCACTTGTCAGCGCTGTTCGAGCTACCGGCG
>CAYTSJ010000440.1:0-2050 GCA_964440385.1 uncultured Pusillimonas sp.
TGCCCCACTGGGCGACGTTCAGATAAAGCTCAAGAATGCGCTCTTTGCTCATGACCGCTTCGATCATGTAGGTCAGAATCAATTCCTGGCCTTTACGCAAATACGAACGGTCTGACGAAAGAAATAGATTTTTGGCCAACTGTTGGCTGATGGTTGATCCCCCACGCAGGCGGCTTCGCCCTTCGTCGGCCATATCCATGTTGTATTCGAAAGCGCGCCGTATGGCTTCCCACTCCACGCCGCCATGCGTCATGAAATTGGCGTCTTCAGCGGCAATCACCGCTTGCTTGAGCGCCGGGCTGATTTTTTCGTACGGTACCCATTCATAGCGTAGTACGGCATCTGCGCGCTCTGACCGGAGTTCGGCCAGTGCGCTGCGCATGAATGCACTGCTGTCCGGATCGTTGAATTTCAGCCAGATCACCATGACAAATAATCCGAACTGGTACAGCAAGATGCCGAAGAGCGTCAGCAGGGCAATGACACCCATAAGCCTGGAGCGCGACATATGAAGGTTTGGTGATTCAACCATGCTTGATGTGGTGTCGCAGCGTCGCAAGTACAGGGTCGATGTCGGGCAAGATGCCGTTCCAGATCTGGAAGCTGGCTGCGGCCTGGCCTACCAGCATGCCCAGACCATCGCTTACCCGATTGGCTCCGGCCTCTTGCGCAAACCGCATGAATGCGGTGGGTTCAGCGGCGTAGAACATGTCGTAGGCCAGTGCGTTGGGGTTGAACTTCAGGTTGCTGACCGCCGGTGCCTGGTCACCCAGACTGCTTGACGTGGCATTGATCACGATATCCCAGGCCCCGTCAAGGCAGTCAAGCGCACCCGCGTGAAGACGGCCAGCGGCGTCGGGGGTGTAGTTGATGACTGTATCACGCAGGGCCAGTGCGCGTTCGGCAGTGCGATTGATGACATGAAGATGGGCGCACCCCGCTTCAAGGAGCGGGAAGATCACACCTTTGGACGCGCCGCCGGCACCGATCAGCAAGACCCGCTTGTGTACGGGGTTGGCGTTGAGGCGATGCAAGTCAGTCAACAGCCCGACGCCGTCGGTGTTGCACCCTTTTAATACCCCGTTTTCTTGCCATAGGGTGTTAACTGCGCCCGCAATCCGGGCACGATCCGAGAGGCCTTCTTGTGCCAGAGCCCACGCCTGTTCTTTGAAGGGTACGGTAATGTTCAGTCCACAGCCACCTTTCAGAAAAAAATCACGAACTGTAGATTCAAAAGCGTCGACCGGGGCGCATATACGGTCGTAACTGAGTGCGACGCCGGTTTGCCGACCGAAAGACTCATGGATGAAGGGGGATTTGCTGTGTGCGACCGGTTTGCCGACAACAGCAAATTTTTTTGTCGTCTTCAAGGGGGTGGATGCGTTCATTGGGTGCTGAGTTGGTCGTTGGTGAAGTGCCATGTGCGTGTGATCGCAAAAATGTCGGTGTTTTTTGAGATTTCTTCAGGCAAAGGCGCGAAGGGGGCTGCTAGTTGAACGATCCGGCGAGCGGCCAGGTTCAGGACCGGCTCCGATGAAGCCTGATTGATTTCTACGCGATCCAGAGAACCGTCTTTGCGGATATAGGCCGTCAGCTGCAATGAGCCGTAGATTTTTCCTCGGGCTTCAACGGGGTAGTGCGTGGAACCTGTCAATTCGATTTTTTGACGCCAGGCTTCAACGTAGCGTGCGTGACTGGCTTCACGTGCCGATGGGCCCGTAAACTGCTGGCGGGGTAGCGCGTTATAACGTTCTATCTGGCTTTTCAGTGCGGCAAGCCGGGCATTCAAAACCATTTGTTCTTGCGTCTGGCTGTCTGTGCCCGGATCGTCTGATTGCTGGAACAAATCAGGTCGACGTGGGGCCGCTATCTTTACTTGCGCTTCGAGTCGGGTGAGTAATTGCGCTTGCCGGGCTTCAAGTTCAGCCTGTCGCTTACGCAAGGCTTCCAGCACAATTTCATTGGCACTGTCTGGTGTGGTTCGAGCCAGCGGAGTACTTGCCACCGCGTCGCTGTTCTGGTTGCCTCCGGCATTCAGGTTTTGCTGCGC
>CAYTSJ010000441.1:0-2042 GCA_964440385.1 uncultured Pusillimonas sp.
GATTTGCAACTGAAGCGGTGCGTCAGCATCGTCTTCACGCTGTGGTACGTTCTTGAGAATGGCTTCGAACAGCGGACGCATGTCACCTTCGCGTACATCAGGGGTCAAACCGGCATAGCCTGAAAGGCCCGATGCGTAAACAATCGGGAAATCAAGCTGCTCTTCTGTAGCACCCAGTTTGTCGAAAAGGTCAAACGTAGCGTTGATGACGTGGTCAATACGCGCACCTGGACGATCAACCTTGTTGACGACAACAATAGGCTTCAGGCCCAAGGCCAGGGCCTTGCGTGTCACGAAACGGGTTTGCGGCATCGGACCTTCAACAGCGTCAACCAGCAACAAAACACCATCAACCATCGACAGAACGCGCTCTACCTCACCACCGAAGTCGGCGTGTCCGGGGGTGTCGACGATATTAATGTGGGTACCTTCGTACTCGACCGCGCAGTTCTTGGACAGAATAGTAATACCACGCTCGCGCTCGATATCACCCGAGTCCATGACGCGTTC
The DNA here is from genome assembly GCA_964440385.1 of uncultured Pusillimonas sp. Classification (GTDB taxonomy): domain Bacteria; phylum Pseudomonadota; class Gammaproteobacteria; order Burkholderiales; family Burkholderiaceae_B; genus Neopusillimonas. The sequence continues at coordinate 511 of CAYTSJ010000441.1, forward strand.
GGTCATTTGCTGGTTATCGCGGAAAGTACCCGCCTGACGTAACAACTGGTCTACCAGGGTCGTTTTACCGTGGTCGACGTGGGCAATAATTGCCACATTGCGCAATGCGCGACTCATAAATGTTCATCCTTTTGTTGAGCACCGGCCGGCATCAGACCGGGCGGTAATTTGTCTGGCGCAATCAGGGCCGAAACCGGATCAGTCATCGTTTGCAGGGCATCCAATGCCACTGCACCCTCGATGGTGAACGGGCCAACGGCCGTACGACGCAAGGCGACAAGGTGTGCGCCACACCCTAACGCCCGGCCAATATCCTGTGCAAGAGTACGAATATACGTCCCTTTGCTGCAATGCACTGACAGGCGGGCCTGGCGCCCGTCAAATGCCAAGAGTTTTAAATTGTGAATAGTGACCCGACGGGGCGCACGTTCGACTTCGATACCCTCGCGGGCATATTTGTACAAAGGTTTACCATCTCGTTTGAGCGCTGAATACATGGGCGGAATCTGCTCGATTTCGCCACGAAATGCAGGCAAAACCGACTCGAGCTGTTCAAGCCCTACCCCTTCAAACGCATCGACACGTGTCACCACATTTCCCGTCAAATCACCTGAATCGGTTTCTTCGCCAAACAATACCGTGGCTTCGTAAACCTTATCGGCATCGAGCATGGCACCGGCAATTTTGGTGGTACGACCAAAACAGCAAATCAGCAAACCCGTTGCAAACGGATCAAGCGTACCGGTATGCCCTGCTTTGCGGGCATCGAGGGTGCGCTTGGCGCGTTGCAGCGCATGGTTACTGGACAAACCTTCAGGCTTATCAAGCAACAGGACGCCATCGAGCAATTGCCCGCGTCGTGAAGCCATCGTCAAGGATCTCTTAAAAAACGACAGCCCCTCAGGGCTGTTCGTCAGGTTCTTCGGGTGCTGCGGCAAGGGCCGATTGACCCTGAGAAGCATTGGCCTGGTCGATCAGTTGCGACAAGGCAAGACCACGCGCAAGCTGGTCATCGTGATGAAAATGGAGGGTAGGCACCGTATGGATGTGCAACATCTTGAACAAGAGCGAATGCAACCATCCGGCTTTTTCACGCAAGGCAGCAAGCGCTGCGTCAGGCTCGGCACCCATGACAGTGAAGTACACCTTGGCATGGGCATAGTCAGCCGAGAGTTCGACACCGGTCAGGGTAATAAGCCCGGCACGCGAAACATCAAGCTCGCGTTGGATCAGTACCGCCAGATCCTTCTGGATCTGGTCGGCTAATCGGGTATTACGGCCCGAAACAGGCTTGGATTTATGACGCCCCATGCTTACAGTGTCCGTGCGATTTGCTTGATTTCAAAGACTTCAAGCTGGTCGCCCACGGCGATATCAAAGTTGCCCTTGAGGGTGATACCGCAGTCGAAACCGGCTTTGACTTCCTTGACGTCGTCTTTGAAACGACGCAACGATTCGATGCCACCGGTCCAGAGCACCACGTTGTTTCGCAACAAGCGAACCTGAGAATCGCGGCGAACAACACCATCGGT
>CAYTSJ010000442.1:0-2041 GCA_964440385.1 uncultured Pusillimonas sp.
GGGTTACCCTGTTCAGCCCCCCATCAACATTCCCGACAACGCATTGTCGGTCACCATTTCGCGTGATGGTACGGTGTCTGTCACTCAGCCGGGTGCTGTCGGTCAAAGCGTTGAAATCGGTCAGCTTCAACTCAATACCTTCATCAACCCGACGGGTTTGCAAAGCCTGGGTGAAAATCTTTACGCTGAAACCGATGCCTCGGGCCCCGTTAACCAGGCGCAACCTGGGCTTGATGGTGCAGGGCTGGTGCTGCAGAATTTTGTTGAAACGTCAAATGTGAACGTGGCTGAAGAGCTGGTGAACATGATCACTACCCAGCGTGCTTACGAAATGAACAGCAAGGCGATTCAAACCTCTGACCAGATGCTGGCACGTCTGACCCAGCTGTAATCACCCTTGATCGTGGCCCTTTCTGAATGACTGAAGCATGTTGAAGTTTTTACGCAGTATTGCTGTTTTACTGGTTGCGTTGGTTGTTCAGGGCTGTGCCATGATTCCGCCCGAGCCTGTCGTGACCGGGCCCCTTACCGCCAGCCCGCCGCCCATGGCGGTGATGCCTGAAGCGAATGGCTCGATTTACCAGCCAACGGCCTACGGTAACTATCCGTTGTTTGAAGACCGCAGGCCCCGCAACGTCGGTGATATCGTCACGATCATCATTCAGGAAAAGACCAACGCCGCGAAAAGCGTATCGACACAAAGCAGCCGTTCAGGCAGTGCCGATATGGGTCTTGATATTGTGCCTGCCATTTTGCCCTCGAGTATCGGCCCACAGCAGAATTTTGACGTTAGCGGCTCGAATGAAGCTGCAGGCAAGGGCTCCAGTGCGGCCAACAACACGTTTACCGGAACGCTGACCACCACAGTAATTGGTGTTTTGCCTAACGGAAACTTGCAGTTGGCGGGCGAAAAGCAAATTGCCATTAACCGGGGTTCTGAATATATCCGTTTTTCGGGGGTGGTCGACCCGCGGTCAATTTCAGGGGCGGGTACCGTACCTTCGACCCAGGTGGCTGATGCCCGTATCGAGTATCGCAGCAAAGGCCGTATGGACGAAGTGCAGGAAATGGGCTGGCTGCAACGCTTCTTCCTGAATATTTCGCCGTTCTGATTTTTAAAGTTTTGCCATGATGATGAAAAACCTGTTTCGCTTTGTGTTGATGCTGATGGTTGCCGCGGCTGCCTTGCCTGCGCATGCCGATCGCATCAAAGACCTGGCAACGATTCAGGGGGTTCGTGAAAACCAGCTGATTGGTTATGGTTTGGTTGTGGGTCTGGACGGTAGTGGTGACCAGGTGCGTCAAACCCCGTTTACCCAACAAAGTCTCACCAATATGCTGTCGCAGTTGGGGGTTACGGTGCCACAGGGCACGAATATGCAGGTTAAAAACGTGGCTGCTGTCATGGTGACTGCGCGTCTGCCAGCGTTTGCGCGCCCGGGTCAGGCCGTCGATGTGGTGGTTTCGTCGTTGGGTAATGCCAAAAGCCTGCGTGGCGGTACCTTGCTCATGACCCCGCTTAAAGGCGCTAACGGTCAGGTCTATGCGATTGCCCAGGGTAACTTGCTGGTTGGCGGGGCAGGGGCCTCTTCGGGCGGTTCCAGCGTGCAGGTGAACCAGCTTAATGGTGGCACCATCCCTGATGGCGCCATTGTCGAGCGTGGCGTGCCCACAACCTTCGCGCGCGATGGCATGATCAGTCTCGAGATGAACACCACTGATTTTGGTATTGCCCAGAACGCGGCGGCTGCCATCAACCGTAAATTCGGTGCGGGCACAGCGTCGGTGCAAGATGGTCGCCACATTCAATTGCGTGGCCCGCTTGACCCCGACCAGCAAGCCCGTTTCTTGTCGCAGGTTGAAGACCTTCAGGTTAGCCTGCCGCCTGCGCGTGCCAAAGTTATTATTAATGCCCGTACGGGTTCGGTGGTCATGAACCGCACCGTCATGCTTGAAGAAGCTGCGGTCGCTTACGGAAATCTGTCGATTGCGATCAGTAACCAGCAGGCTGTCAGCCAGCCCGACACCCCTCTTGCCGGTG
>CAYTSJ010000443.1:0-2028 GCA_964440385.1 uncultured Pusillimonas sp.
CTTGCCCGCCTTTGTAAACCAGTTTTTCATCGAGCATGGACGAAATGCCGAAAATAGCGGCGCCTTCGACCTGGCTGCGGATGTTGCGAGGAGAAATGGCGTGACCACAATCAACAGCGGCCCAGATCTGATGAATATGAGGACGACCGTCTTTAACCGAGACTTCGACAACCATGGCAATGAACGTTGTCCAGGCATCGGAGAATGCCAGACCCAAAGCGCGCCCATCGGCACGAGGCTTAACCCATCCAGACATCGCTGCAACTTCTTTGAGCACGGCCTGTGCACGCGGATTTTTATGGGTTAGCTCGAGACGTAATTCAAGCGGATCTTTTTTGGTGGCCTCGGCAACTTCGTCAACCAGGGTTTCGATGGCAAACTTGGTGTAGCCCGCACCCACAGCACGCCAGAACGAAACGTCAATGCCACGCTTTTCCAGCTTGTGCTCGATGCGCTGGTCGGGAATATCGTAGACCGTATCAGCGGCTTCCATAACTGGCGCATCTTTATTACCAGCCCCGGCATAGGCTTTGGGGTTCACGCGAGCGTAAATGCCGTCAGAGACGACGCGGTGATGCCAACCCACAACTTTACCCTTGGCATCAAGCGCAGCAACCAGGTGCTGAGCTGTGAGGGGACGCCCCCGCGAGCGCTGGAAATCGTCTTCACGAGTCCAGATCACATGAACAGGCACACCCGGCATGGCTTTGGCAATCAGCGCGGCTTCGATGGTGTAATCGGCCTCGACGCGCCGCCCGTAACCACCGCCCAGCAAGGTCAGGTTGACCTTAATGTTTTCAGGCTTGAACCCGGCCACAGCGGCCAACGTTCCAATGACAATACTGGCCGCCTGCGCCGGCACCCACACTTCAATCTTGTCGCCGTCAACACGGGCCGTACAGTTCATGGGCTCCATCGTGCACTGTGCAACGTGTTCCGTCGTGAACGTTGCCGCCAGCGTACGCGCTGCCCCCTTGATGGCTGCAGCGGCATCCCCCTGGGCGTGCCAGACATCACCGGCAACATCTGTTTTTTCGGCAATACCGACAAAATCTTTAAGCACCTGATCACTGTCGTAAGATCGGGCAGGGGAAGTGGTTGTCCAGGTGACTTTCAGCAAATCGCGGGCTTTGCGAGCGGTTGCGAACGAGTCTGCCACGACGGCGACACTGAACGGGAGTTTGATAACGTCTTTGACGCCTTTTACCGCGCGTGCGGCAGTGTCATCGACGGTTTCGGGCTTGTCACCTTGAACCGGCGTGTAAAGGACGGATGCCCAAACCATACCCGGCATGCGAAAGTCGATACCGAATTTGGCAGTACCGTTAGATTTGGCGGGCAAGTCAACCCGGGGTTGATCGGTACCGATAATTTTGAACTGAGCCATCGGCTTGAGCATGCTTTTCTCGACCGCCGGCGGTTGAACATCGCCTTTAGCCTGTGCAGCAGCTTCGCCATACGTCATTTGACGCTTGCTGGCCGCATGCTTGAGCACACTTTTTTCGGCAACGATGTCTTTGGCGGGCACACCCCAAGCCTGAGCGGCAATATTGACCAATGCCAACTTGGCCTGAAGCCCGGCAAGTCGCATGACTTCGTAATACCCGACCACGGTGCGTGAGGAGCCTGTGACCATACCACCGCCAAACTTCGGGTTACCGAACAGCTTGGCAACAGTAGGTGCCTGCTCAACACGCACCTTCGACCAGTCGAGCTCCATGTCTTCGGCCAGAATCGCCGGAATGGACGTCATGGTGCCCTGCCCCATTTCGGCGGCAGGCGAATAAATAAGCGTGGTGTTGTCGGGGGCAATGCTAACCCAGGCGACCGGACTGAAACCCGCGGATTTTTCAGCGTGATGAGCAGCCTGGGCCAAGGAGGCAAGACTGCCACCCCCCAACATGATGCCGACGGCAGAAGCACCGCTGCCAACCAGAAACGAACGACGTGAAACAGATTGAATTGTCATGGCACCCCCCCTTAGGACAACGCTTTTTGCGCATCAATCACTGCCGCAGCAACCTGGTT
>CAYTSJ010000444.1:0-2022 GCA_964440385.1 uncultured Pusillimonas sp.
TGCAGCTCGACTTCGAGCTTTTGCATGTACGGACGCTCGTCCTTGTCAGGATCGTAGCGATAAATTTCAAACTTGACGATACGTTTTTGGCTCATTTCAATTCCTGCTTAGAAGGTCCGTGCCTTGGGTGGGAAGCTGTCGACGGTTAACGGTTTCAGTTGAACCGGTTTGTAGTCGAGACGGCCACCTTCTGAATACCAGAGTGTGTGACGCAACCAGTTTTCATCGTCACGTTCAGGGTGGTCGTCGAGAGCGTGAGCACCACGGCTTTCGGTACGGCTGGCGGCAGATTTAATGGTTGCGCGGGCAACTTCAATCATATTGGACAACTCAAGGGCTTCAATACGGGCCGTGTTGAAAACCTTGGATTTGTCTTTGAAATAAATTTCTTCGACCTGAGGTGCCAGACCTTCGATGACATCGACACCCTTGTTAAGCAATTCGAGTGTGCGGAATACGCCGCAGTGGGTTTGCATGCCCTGGCGAATGGCATTGCCAACTTCTTGTGCCTTGACGCCTGAAGTACGGGATTCAAGCTTGTTGAGGCGATCAAGCGAGTAGTCAACCGACGACTGTGGCAGCGGTTTGTGCGCGATTTGACGCTCGAGGTGCTGATCAACAATGTGCTTACCTGCGGCACGACCGAATACAATAAGGTCGAGCAACGAGTTCGTACCGAGGCGGTTTGCACCGTGAACCGATACGGCAGCACATTCGCCGATAGCGTACAGGCCGTTAACCACTTTGGTTTCGCCGTTTTTGAAATCGACAACCTGACCATGGTAATTGGCAGGAATACCACCCATTTGATAGTGAATGGTGGGTACAACAGGAATGGGCTCTTTGATCGGGTCAACGTTACCGAACTTGATCGCAATTTCACGAATGGAAGGCAGACGCTTGTTGATAACATCAGCCCCAAGGTGGTCGAGCTTGAGCAGCACGTGATCACCATTTGGACCGCAACCACGCCCTTCCTTGATTTCCTGGTCCATGGAACGGGAAACGAAGTCACGAGGGGCCAGGTCTTTGAGCGTAGGCGCGTAACGTTCCATGAAACGCTCACCATCTTTGTTCAACAGAATACCGCCTTCACCGCGAACACCTTCGGTGATCAGTACGCCAGCACCCGCCACACCGGTGGGGTGAAATTGCCAGAACTCCATGTCTTGCAATGCGATACCTGCACGCGCAGCCATGCCCAAACCATCACCGGTATTGATGAAAGCATTGGTTGAGGCAGCCCAGATACGGCCTGCACCACCCGTTGCCAGAACCGTTGTTTTGGCCTCAAAAATGTAAACGTCACCTGTTTCCATTTCGAGCGCAGTAACACCGACGACATCACCATCGTCGTCACGCAACAAGTCAAGCGCCATCCATTCGACAAAGAACTGGGTACGCGAAGAAACGTTGCGCTGATACAGCGTGTGAAGCATGGCGTGACCGGTACGGTCGGCCGCTGCACAAGCGCGCTGAACAGGTTTTTCACCGAAATTGGCAGTGTGACCACCAAACGGACGCTGATAAATGGTGCCGTCAGGGTTACGGTCGAAAGGCATACCGAAATGTTCAAGCTCGTAAACCGCCGAAGGCGCTTCACGACACATGAATTCGATTGCATCCTGGTCGCCCAGCCAGTCTGACCCCTTGACGGTGTCGTACATGTGCCAGTACCAGTTATCTTCGCTCATGTTGCCCAGTGCCGCACTGACGCCGCCCTGAGCAGCCACAGTGTGCGAACGGGTCGGGAATACTTTAGACAGAACCGCAACTGACAAGCCTGCTTGTGCCAATTGCAACGAGCAACGCATACCGGCACCGCCGGCGCCTACAACCACAACGTCAAACTTGCGGCGAGGTAAGGAATTTTTGACAGCAGCCACGGCTTATAAACTCCAGAGAACTTTAGCAAAATAAACAATCGAACCCACCAGCCACAGCAAGGTCAATACTTGCAGGAACAGGCGAATGCCTGCGGGCTTGACGTAGTCCATCCAGATATCACGCACACCGATCCAG
>CAYTSJ010000445.1:0-2021 GCA_964440385.1 uncultured Pusillimonas sp.
CCCAACGCCCACACGGCGAAGGGACTGGCCCTCCTTGTCCGGCTTTTGCCCGACTGGGAACTGACAAAGACAGACATCAATCTTACCTTGCCCGGCGATCGCCCGCCCAAGCGCGTACGCTTCTTTGTTGATCACATTGTGAAGCATTTTCAGAGCCTGTAGGCGACATCCAGGCATGACGGACGGCACAGGTGGGCGTCAGTTCTGGCGGGGTAGTGGCCGCACTGCGCGGCCCGGTGAAGTGTTCAGTATAGGCGGGAGGAGCGCGGCTTGTAACTTGTGGCTGTGCATCGGCTGTATTGAAAGCGGGGCGTTGGGGACTGCCTCCGGCGGCTCAGGGCGCGCGACCTCCCGAAAAATCCCGTGTTATGGATTGTTGCTATCATATACTACATGAAATAATTGATAAATTTTGATGAGGAACGGAAATTTCCTTTTGCAACAAAAGGTGACTTTCAGAGCGTTGACAACGTCAGCGCTACCAATAATCAGGAGCAGGCCGCCGTTTGCCCCGCTGTCAAGCGACTGATTTCCGTATATCTGGAAAGCAGGCCCCTTTTGCTTTGCTGTCCATTTTTCCAGGCCGCCTTGCGGCCAAGAAAAAAGGCCCGGCAAACGGGCCTCCTTTCGAGTGGCTCCCAAAGGAGCCTTTTTCGCAAAAAACGGACTGAATGCCTGGCTAGACTCTGCTGCCTTCGGCCTTCATGTCGTTGATAAGGCCCATGAGCACCTGCGACTGCCGTGCCAGCTCGCCCGTGGCCTGGGCAGCCTGCGACATGGCCGTGGCAGTCTGGCTGGAAATAGTGGCCACCTGTTCCACTGAGCGGTTGATTTCCTCGCTGGCGGCGGATTGCTCCTCGCTGGCCGTGGCGATGGCGCGCACCTGATCGTTGGTCTCGTCCACCAGGCCGACGATGCTGCGCAGGGTTTCGCCGGACTGGTTGGCGAGATTGGTGGCTTCCTGAATGGTGTTGATAGAGAGATCGACCCCGGATGCGCTCTTGCGGGTCCCCTCCTGAATGCCGCTGATAACCTGGCCCACCTCATGGGTGGCTGCCATGGTTTTTTCGGCCAGCTTGCGTACCTCGTCGGCCACCACGGCAAAGCCCCGCCCGGCCTCGCCGGCGCGGGCGGCCTCAATGGCCGCGTTGAGGGCCAGCAAATTGGTCTGGTCGGCAATGTCGGAAATGACGCCCATAATCTGGCCGATGCCCTCGGCCTGCCCGCTCAGGGTATCCATGTCCTGCTTGAGTTCAAGGGCTCTGCTGGACACATCGTTGATGCCCGCCACCACCTTGGACACTACCGCCGCGCCCTCTTGCGCCTGCGTGCGGGCCTGCTCCGACATTTTCGAGGCGTGCCCGGCATTGCTGGCGACCTCGCGTACCGTGGCGTTCATTTCTTCCATAGCCGTGGCTGTTTCGTTGACCCGCTGCGACTGCTCGTCCGCGCCACGGCTGGACTGCTCAATCTGGGCCGAAAGTTCTTCGGAAGCGGAGGTCAGAATGTCCACCACGCCCTCAAGCTGCTGCGCGGCTTGCAGCATGCCCTCGGCCTTGGCGCGCTCGGCGGCGGTTTTGGCGGCATTGGCCTCTTCCGTGGCCAGCCGGGCCCTCTCGGCCTGCCGCGCGGCTTCGGCGCTTTTTTCCTCGGCCTCGGCTATTTTCTCCTTTATGGTAGCCGTCGCGCTCCGCATCACCTCGTACACGCCACCGGCCCGCTTCTGCGCCCGGAAGGTCACGTCAAGGTTGCCGCGCGCCACTTCGCCCGCTACCTGAGCCATATAACCAGGGTCTTCGCCGAGTTGGCCGAGCACGTTGCGGGTCAACAGAATGGCCAGGGCGACGGAAATGAGAAGGCCCAAACCTATGGCCGCGTAGAGCATGCGGCTGGCCGTATTGGCCATGGCCTCGTTGTCATCAGCTATGTATTTGGCCTGTTCGGCCTTGGAGGCCACCAGATCGTCGATAGCCTTCTGGTAGGCATCGGCAGCTTCTCTGCCCTTGCCGTTCAGGTGGGCC
>CAYTSJ010000446.1:0-2018 GCA_964440385.1 uncultured Pusillimonas sp.
AGCAGGACGCTTCGTTTCAGGCCGCCGTCTTCCGAGTAGCGCTTGATCCGGATGCGTCCGTCGCGGTTTTCCGATACATCAATCCAGCCGCCTTTTTCCTGATGCCAGCGGCAGACCCGGTCTCCTTCGGCCAAAACGCCTTTCCGGGCAGGCGCGCTCCGGGGCGCAAAAAGTCATCATCGCGACCGATGACGTCGCTATCCAGCAGGCTGTTCAGGCCCATGGTTTTGACGCCATGCTAACCCGTCAAGACCACTCTACCGGCACCGACCGGCTGGCTGAAGTGGTCAATACCCTCGACCTGCCCGCTGATACCATCGTGGTCAATGTCCAGGGTGACGAGCCCCTGATTGAACCATCGATCATTGATGCAGTCGCTGCCCATCTGGCCAACGACCCCGATGCTGCGATAGCTACTTGTGCCGCGCCAATCTCAAAGGTCGAAACGCTGTTCAATCCGAACGCCGTCAAGGTGGTTTGCAATCACCGCAGTCATGCCTTGTATTTTTCACGGGCACCCATTCCTTGGGCACGCGATGCCCTGTCTGACGGCCAGCAACGCCTTGCTCCGGGGCTTCCTGCATTGCACCATATCGGGCTTTACGCGTATAAAGTAGGTTTTCTCAAGCAATTTCCTGATTTGGCAGCCGGTCCGCTGGAAGCGTTTGAATCGCTGGAACAGCTCAGGGCGCTTGAAAACGGTTATTCCATCGCTGTGTTGGTCACGCAAACCGTTCCTGCTGCTGGCGTTGACACCCCCGCCGATCTTGAACGCGTGCGCGACATCTTCGCAAATCGGTTATAAACCGTGTGCATATTTATCCGCCCGGCGTAATTGTTGTTGCGTCGCCGCATTAAAAGAAAGTTCAAAACTACTGGAGGTTATTTCATGCGACTGATTCTGCTCGGTCCCCCGGGTGCTGGCAAAGGCACGCAAGCGGCATTCATTACCCAACAGTTTGGCATCCCTCAGATTTCAACGGGCGACATGCTGCGCGCCGCGGTCAAGGCTCAAACCCCGTTGGGTATCGAAGCCAAAAAAATCATGGACTCCGGCGGCCTGGTCTCTGATGACCTCATCATCGGCCTGGTACGCGACCGCCTGAAAGAAGCAGATTGCCAAAACGGTTATCTGTTCGACGGTTTTCCCCGTACCATTCCTCAGGCTGATGCGCTGAAAGACGCCGATATCGCGCTTGATTACGTGATTGAAATGGTTGTTCCCGAAGAAAACATCATCGAACGCATGAGCGGTCGACGTGTGCATACCGCAAGTGGCCGTACCTATCACGTCAAATTCAACCCGCCGAAAAACGAGGGTCTTGACGATGTGACCGGTGACCCCCTGGTTCAGCGCGACGACGACCGCGAAGAAACCGTTCGCCATCGCCTCTCGGTTTACCAAAGCCAGACTCGCCCCTTGGTTGACTACTACCAAAGCTGGGCAGCCACTGGCAGTGTCAAAGCCCCTAAATTCCGTCAGGTTGAGGGCGTGGGCAGTGTCGACGAAATTCGCAACCGCATTGCCGAGGCGCTCAAAGGCTGATCCGGGCTTATTGGCAACTGAAGCGCATTGACTTCAGCATGGCGCGCTTCACCTGCTCATCGCCCAAACTTTTTTTTGATACCCGACGCCTGCCCTGAGCAGGCGTTATCTACTCTGGACTATAGCGAACAACATGGAAATTAAAGATAAAGTCTTTATCGTGACTGGCGGGGCCTCGGGTCTCGGTGCGGGGACTGCCCGCATGCTGGTTGCCCAAGGCGCCAAAGTCGTATTGGCCGATGTGCAAGACGACGCAGGTCAGGCTTTGGCTCAAGAATTGGGTCAAACCTATGTGCATTGTGACGTCACCCAAGAGGCCGATGGCCAGGCCGTTGTCGCTGCGGCATTGAAACTAGGTCGTCTCTTCGGATTGGTCAACTGTGCAGGCATCGCGCCCGCGTCGCGCATCGTCGGAAAAACAGGCCCTCACGCACTTGATCTTTTCCAGAAAGTGATCATGGTCAACCTCGTG
>CAYTSJ010000447.1:0-2012 GCA_964440385.1 uncultured Pusillimonas sp.
CGGGTTCGAGCCCCGTCCACTCCGCCAAAAAATTTCAAAGCCCTGATACGAAAGTATCGGGGCTTTCTCTTTTGTGCTTCGAAATTCAACAATGACTGCTTGAAGCACAAGTTGATTTGTTTCCGCCCATACCCTTCAGAATACCGTCTCGGGCATTTACCCATGCTTGGCAGCCCTGCTGATTAATCGGTCGCCACCTTCTCAAGCAAACTCATCAACTGGTCGCGCTCGTCCTGGCTTAAATTGCTGGCTATTTGTTGCTCATGCAATCGAAGCAACTGATTTAGCCGACTTAGCTCGGCATAGCCCTGCGGCGTCACAACAAGCGCATGACTGCGTCGGTCTTCAGGAATGGGCTGCCGTTCAACAAAACCCAATGACTCAAGGGTATCGATGACCTTGACCACACCGGCACGCGTAATGCCCAGCATTTCCGCCAACACGGTCTGGTTAATACCATCTTGCGTTGCAATGATGCTCAGTGCCGTCATTCGACCAGGCGTCAATGAATTTGCCGGCAAAAGGTGAAACAGTTTTTCATACGTGCGCACTTGCGCGCGTTTGATTGCATACCCCAAAGAGTCGCGCTGTAAGTCTGTGTATTTAAGCGGCGAATCAGGCACACCCATAGTTCCCTCCCCCATGCCTGACAACCCCCCCCCTGTAGTTATGTATTGAGGACTGAGGGTTAGCCCTGATAGAGCCAAAGTTGCCAGATCGTTACTATATCAAAGTTGTTAACTTGATTAACAATATACCTATATTTACCCAACAATACCAGTGTAGGACGGAGACAAACCATGAAGCTAACCCGTGTATTAGCAGCTGCTGCTATCGTCGTATCCCAAAGCGCACTCGCCGATATCAAAGTCGGCGTCAGCACATCCCTTACAGGGCCGGGCGCTTCTATCGGCTTGCCGGCACGCAATGCCGTCGCTTTGTGGCCCACTGAAATGGGCGGGGAAAAAGTCATCATCACTCTTCTGGATGATGGCGGCGAACCCACAGCGGCGACCAAAAACGCAATGCGTTTCATCGAAGAAAAATATGACGTCATTCTTGGTGCTGCCAACACCCCCTCAACCATCGCTATTGCCCAGGCTGCCAACGAAAACAAAATCCTTCAATTGTCTCCGGCCCCCGCTGAACTGCCTAAAGGCAAAGACTATTGGACATTCCGCGCTGCCATGCATGCCAAGTACTACACCGAAGGTCTGCTTGAGCACATGAAAAAGAACGGCGTAAAAACACTGGGCTTCCTGGGGTTATCTGATGCCTACGGCGAATCTTCACTCCAGGCATTCAAAGAACTGGCCGAAGGTGCAGGTATCAAGCTGGTAGCCATTGAGCGTTTCGCCCGCGCCGATAACAGCGTAACCGGCCAGGCACTGAATGTGATCAGCGCAAAACCTGATGCGATCATCGTGGCTGCTGTGGGCGGTGGTGCAGCACTGCCCCAAAAGGCCCTGAAAGAACGTGGTTATAAAGGCAAGATCTATCACACCGCCGCTTCTGTATCGCCAGACTTCCTGCGCCTTGCCGGTAAAGACGCCGATGGCGCTTTGGTCAGCTCAGGCCCTGAAGTGATTGCAGAGCAGCTGCCCGACAGCCATTCAGCCAAGCAACGTGCGATGGAATTCGTCAAGCGCTATGAAGACAAATATGGCGCAGGGACTCGTACCCAGTTTGCCGCTCACGCCTATGACCTGGGTCTGGTCCTCGAAAAAGCCATCCCGGTTGCCCTGAAAAAAGCCAAACCCGGCACCCCTGAATTCAGGGTTGCCTTGCGTGATGCGGTCGAAAACTATGGGGAAATTGCCACAACCAAAGGTACCCTCAAGTACACCCCCGACGACCACTGGGGTTTCGGCCCTGATGCGCGCGTCATCGTAACGCCACAAGGTGGTACCTGGAAACTGGTCAACTAAATCATCACCAGCAACCATTCGCTACCCATGAGCGGCCAGACCTCAATTTTTTGATCTGGCCGCTCGACAGTTTTACCCTTCTTC
>CAYTSJ010000448.1:0-2010 GCA_964440385.1 uncultured Pusillimonas sp.
GATGGTGACAACCGACGACGTGCCCGACATTGAAGCGCAAACCCTCACGACCCGCCTGAACGGTGAAGTCATGCAGCAAGCCAAAATTTCCGACATGATTTTCTCGATCGGCCAGATCATCGAATACGTCTCCGCGTTTACACCGCTTGAGCCTGGTGATGTCATTGCAACCGGCACCCCGGGCGGCGTTGGCTTCAAACGCGAACCTCAGGTGTTCATGAAACCCGGCGACGTGTGCGAAATCGAAATCACCCAGGTTGGTCTGTTACGCAACCCAATTGCACAAGACATTTAAGCTGACCCTGCATGTCCGAAAAAAGCCTGAGCTCGGTCGACCGACTGCTGTCCATCCCCCGTCTTTTCACCGAAGAGCGACCAGTCTGGACGGTGGAAGAAGTGGCCACCGAGCTCAAACTATCAATCAGCAGCGCCTATCGCTATTTTCAAAGCCTGCTGAAGTTCGAATATCTGGATGAAGTACCGGGCCAAGGTTATTGCCTTGGCCCGGCCTTCATTGCCTTCGACCGCACCATTCGTACCACCGATCCGTTGGCCCGTATCGCCGCACCCGTGCTGACCGCGCTGGCTGAAGCCCTGGATGATGGATCTGACCTGATTTTGTGTCGGGTCTATCGTAAACAGGTCATGTGCATCCACCATCAAAGTATCGGTATGGCCGACCAGGGAACCAGCTACGAACGAGGCCGACCCATGCCTTTTTTTCGTGGTGCAACATCCAAAGTCATTCTGGCGCACCTGCCCTGGCGCTTGCAAAAGAAAGAATTCGAGAACCACTACGCCGATATTACCGAGGCTGGCATCGGTCAAGACTGGAAGACATTCAGTAGCTACTTGCGTGATATCCGCAAAAAAGGCTATTGCATCTCTCATGGCGAAGTGGATTCGGGTCGCCTGGGGATTGCGGCCCCCGTCTTCAGCCAGGACGGGCAAGTACGCCACAGCCTGAGCATTGTTGCCCCGGACCAGATTGCCAATACCGAGATCGAAGATCGCCTGACTATCACCATAGTCGCTGCCGCAAGACGCATCTCCGAGCGTCTGCTTCAACCCGACTGACGCTTTACGAGCTCTATTATGACCCCAGACACACTGCCCCCCGTCACCATTGTTGGCGCAGGCCCTGTCGGCTTGATGCTGGCCAACCTGCTGAGCGCCTACGACATTCCGGTGGTCATTATCGAACGCAACACCACAACCGTGCAGGAACCACGGGCAGTCTCCATTGACGACGAGTCGTTAAGAGCGCTGCAAGTGGCCGGCCTGGCCGACACGCTGAAAGAGCGCTGTGCGATGGACTATGGTTCTGTGTATCTGGGGCCAACCCGCAAGCCTTTCGCACAGGTATCGCCCAACACAGCCGAATACGGACACCCGAGACGCAGCGGCTTCGCACAACCCGAACTGGAAGCCCTGCTGGCCAAAGGGGTCGCGCGTTTTGCTCGTGCTGAACTGCGGTTTGGCCAGGAAGTCATCGGGCTAACCCAGCACGACGGCTTCGTGACCCTGGATATTCGTCGCCAGGACGGCAGCCAGTATCAACACCATACCCGCTACGTCGCTGCCTGCGACGGCGGACGCAGCCCCCTGCGCCACATGCTTGATGTCGGCATGAAAGGCTATACCTACGAAAAGAAATGGCTGATCATCGACCTGAAAGGAACGCGTGACAATTTCCGCGAAACCCGCGTCTATTGTGACCCACGCCGCCCAGGCATTAACTTGCCAGGCCCCAATCGCACCCGACGCTTCGAGTTTATGCTGCTGGAAGGCGAGACCGATGAGCAGGTCACCCACCCCGATTTCATTGCAAAACTATTGCGTGATCATGGCCCTGATGAAGGCATTGAGATTGTCCGCAAACAGGTTTACACCTTCCATGCGCGCATGGCGACCGACTGGAAAAAAGGCAATGTCTTCCTGCTCGGCGATGCTGCTCACCTGACCCCCCCGTTTGCCGGTCAGGGTCTGAACAGCGGTCTGCGAGACGCC
>CAYTSJ010000449.1:0-2000 GCA_964440385.1 uncultured Pusillimonas sp.
CATCACATGCTGAAAAATGCGGCCTTGCCCACTTTGACCCTGATTGGTGTGCAGTTCGGCTTCTTGTTTGGTGGCACCTTGTTGATTGAGGTCATTTTTTCTTTCCCAGGCATTGGCAATCTGATGGTTCAGGCCATCAAGAACCATGATTTGCCTTTAATTCAGGGTGTCGCTTTGGTCTTTTGTTTGATGGTGCTGACCGTCAACTTCTGCATTGACGGGCTCTACGCCGTTCTCAACCCGAGGCTTCGAACCGCATGAGTACTTTAGTTGCAACTTCAAGGCGCTCTTCTGTAGGCGCCTGGCTGGGCCATCCCAAAGTATTGGTGGGTGGATTATTCGTCTTGATTTTTGTTCTGGTCGCGGTGTTTGCACCCTGGCTGGCGCCTAACGACCCCAATGCCCAGGATTTGCTGGCTACTTTATTGCCACCTATGTGGCAAGAGGGCGGGTTGGCACAGTATCCCCTGGGTACCGATTCACTGGGGCGTTGTGTATTGTCTCGCCTGATTTACGGCAGTCGCCTGGCTTTGCTGGTTGCCGTGGTCGCTGCAACCGGTGCCATGGTTTTGGGTACGGTGCTGGCCATTGTTGCCGGCTATATGGGTGGCTTGTTTGATCGTGTGACCAGTTCCATCGTCGTGCTCTGGATGGCGTTCCCGCCCGTGGTGTTTTCAATGATGCTGATGGTTGGTTTAGGTACCGGCGTCGTCAACGTCATTCTGGCGGTGGTGCTGGTGGACTGGACCCGCTTTTTCAGGGTGGTACGTGCCGAGGTGCTGGTGGCACGCCATCGTGAATATGTCTATGCGGCGCAGTTGCTGGGCTTTTCGCATATTCGCATTATGTTGGCCGAAGTGTTACCCAGCGTGGCACCACTGATCATTACCTTGTTCAGTTTGCAGATGGGCGTTGCCATTATCGTCGAGGCGCTCTTGAGCTTTGTCGGCCTGTCGGTGCCGTCAGATGTCGTGGCCTGGGGTGTGATGCTGGCCGATGGTCGCGACCAGATCTACCAGGCAGGCTGGAATTTGTTAGCCCCTGTCTGCGGCATTATTTTCGCCGTGCTTGGCTTTAATCTGCTCAGCGACGGCTTACGAATTGTTCTTGATCCACGACTGAAAAAGCGCGGGAGCGATGCATGACCACGGTGCTTGAATTCAATAATGTATCGGTCAACGTCAAGGTGGCCGGTACCGAAGTCGCGCTATTGCGCAATGTGTCCTTCAGTGTTCAGCAAGGCCGCATTCTGGGTCTGGTGGGCGAATCCGGGGCAGGTAAAAGCATGGTGGGCCGGGTCTTGTCTGGCCTGTTGCCTTCGAATCTGCGTTTCGCCAGTGGCGAGGTAAGGTTTCAGGGGCAGGTACTGACCGGGCGTGATGCCCGCGCGTTTCTTGGTCGACGCATTGCCTTTATCCCCCAAGAGCCGTTGTCTGCTCTTAACCCGGTACTGACGATTCGTCAGCAGATGTTTGAACACCTCAAGCATCTGAAGATTCCACGCAACCAATGGCAAGACTATGCGGTTGCACGTCTGACCGAGGTCGGCTTGCCCGAACCGGAAGCTATGTTGTTACGCTATCCACACCAGCTGTCAGGTGGGCAGTGTCAACGCATTCTGATTGCCATGGCCTTTTCAGGCGACCCCGAGTTGATCGTGGCCGATGAGCCCACGACCGCACTGGATGTCGTGACACAGGCCCAGATCATACGGGTTTTGCGTGAGGTTCAGCGTCGTCACAATACGGCCGTGATTCTCGTGACTCACGATTTACGCATGGCGGCTCATGTCTGTGACGAAGTTGCCGTGATGTATGCGGGCGATGTGGTCGAGCGCGGGCCTGCCGGCACGGTGCTTGAATCACCGCTGCACCCTTATGCCTGGTCGTTGAAGAACGCGACGCCCAGCCTTGAAGGGCCACAGTATGTATTGCCTACGCTGGCAGACCTGATGCCCGGTCTTAAAGACATGGCTGAACTTAAAGGGTGCCGGTTTTCCC
>CAYTSJ010000450.1:0-1973 GCA_964440385.1 uncultured Pusillimonas sp.
CGGATCGGGACTATGGTTTTGAAAACACCACCTTCTTTCAGAACAGCAGACTTTGGTTGATCAGCAGTCATCTTGTTTTTAAAAATTAAATGAACCGCACGAGCGATCGGGTTATAAAAAAACGATCAGTATTCAGGCTCCGGTCGAGGATAACAGGTCAATGTCAAAACAGCGGGCCGCACCTGCACTACAATCTTAGCAATACGCCAGAATAATTCATATCGGAGAACGATTTCCCATGGCTGAACGCGAATCTATGGAATACGACGTGGTCGTTGTCGGCGCAGGCCCCGCCGGCCTGTCAGCAGCTATCCGCATCAAACAACTTGCCACCGAAAAAGACCACGATATCAGCGTCTGTGTGCTTGAAAAAGGTGCCGAGGTTGGCGCACATATCTTGTCTGGTGCTGTCATGGACCCACGCGCCCTGACCGAACTGATTCCCGACTGGAAAGAAAAAGGGGCGCCGCTCAATACCGCCGTTACAGAAGACCAGTTTTTATTCCTGACCGAAAAAGGGTCGCGCTCCACACCGTCATGGTTGTTGCCCGAATGCTTTCAGAATCATGGCAACTACATTGTTCGCCTGGGTGAGGTCACGCAGTGGCTGGGCCAGCAGGCCGAGGCCCTGGGCGTTGAAATTTTCCCTGGCTTTGCCGCGGTCGAGGTCTTGTACAACGACGATGGCTCGGTCAAAGGGGTTGCGACCGGAGACATGGGCGTTGCCCGCGATGGCTCGCAAACCGCCAACTACCAGCCTGGCATGGAACTGCACGCCCGCTATACCTTGTTTGCCGAAGGCTCACGTGGCCAGCTCGGGCGTCAACTGATCGAACGCTTCAAACTCGACCAAGGGCGCAACCCGCAAAGCTACGCCATCGGGCTCAAAGAGATGTGGGAAGTTGACCCGGCCCAGTCACGCCCGGGTATGGTGATGCATACCGCCGGATGGCCCCTTGACGCCGATACCTACGGCGGTTCGTTCCTATATCACCTTAAAGATAATCTGGTGGTGGTTGGGCTGGTGGTTGGGCTGGACTACGCCAACCCATGGCTGTCGCCCTTCGAAGAATTCCAGCGCTATAAAACACACCCGGTCATCCGGAAAACCTTTGAAGGGGGCAAGCGCATTGCCTATGGGGCGCGCTCACTGACCGCCGGCGGTTTGTTGTCTCTCCCCAAATTTACGTTCCCTGGCGGTGCCTTTGTGGGCTGTGAGGCCGGCTTCCTGAATGCTTCTCGCATCAAGGGTAGCCACGCCGCCATCAAGACAGGCACACTGGCTGGCGAAGCCGCGGTATTGGCCTTGCTGGCCGGACGCAGTCACGACGAACTGACGGCCTACACCAGCGGTTTCGAATCTTCCTGGCTGCACGCAGAACTGAACAAGGCCCGCAACTTCAAACAATGGTTCAAAAAAGGCCGCACAGTCGGTACCGTCATGACCGGCGTAGAGCAATGGTTGCTGAAAGGCAAAATGCCCTGGAGCCTGCGTCACAACAAACCCGACCACGCCTGCCTGCAGCCCGCAGCACAATGCGCCCGCATTGACTACCCGAAACCCGATGGCAAAATCACCTTCGATCGCCTGAGCTCGGTATTCATCTCGAACACCAACCACGAGGAAGATGAACCCATCCATCTCACGTTGAAAGACCCTGCAGTGCCCGTCAACATCAACCTGGCCAAGTACGGCGGCCCTGAAGCCCGCTTCTGTCCAGCCGGGGTTTACGAGTACGTCAAGGACGACAACGGGTCTGATCGCCTGCAAATCAATGCGCAGAACTGCATCCATTGCAAAACCTGTGACATTAAAGACCCCACACAGAACATTGTCTGGGTGGCGCCACAGGGAGGTGAAGGCCCGGTGTACAACGGCATGTAAACAACAAGTGCTTTGCACAAGCTGTAAAAGATCTGGCCCCGGTTCCACCCGGGGCCAGATCTTTTTTATTTGCTCAAGATTGCGCAAG
>CAYTSJ010000451.1:0-1969 GCA_964440385.1 uncultured Pusillimonas sp.
ACCATTTTTTGAACATAAACAATATCCCGGCCGTCACGAATAACCAGGTTCGTCGAGTACCCGGTTTCGTTGCGCAAGCGCTCGAGAATCGGGCGGCTGCGATCTGTCAGGCTGAGTGACGCCAGATATTCAAACCCCAGGCGCAACACCGCTGTGCCTAACTGAAAATCCCGCCCGTTGTTCAGACGTTCGACAAACCCCAGGCTTTCAAGCGTAATCAACAACCTGAACACCGTGGTTCTGGGCACATTCAAACGCTTGGCAAGCTCAGGTGCTGAAAGTGTCGGGGTTTCGCGTGAAAATTCAGCCAGAATCCGCAGCCCACGCTCTAGCCCGGGAACCGAATATCGTTCGGCTTTATCGGTCTGTTGGGTGTCCAGACTCGAATCTGTGGGCAGGTTGGATTCCATAATGGGCTTGTGTTTTATATATGAACGAAAAAGCGGCATTGTCGTACAGAACAATGCCGCCCGCAAGCACGCCCGAGCCACCGGGCGAAAATCAAACCGCCTTTACTTTAGAGGCCAGGCGCATATCGACATCTAGTCGGGCAAAGGCATCAATTTCAATGGTCAGCCCGGGAAAGGCAAACCCCTTGACTTCAACCAGGGTAGAGCACGGGTAGGGCGATTGCAGCCAGGTGTTACGAACCTCTGACACCACTTGCTTGTCGTTGATGTCAGTGACATAAATAACCAGCTTGTAGATATTGTGCAAACCGCCGCCGGCGGCAACCAGCATGGCCTGAATTCTTTCCATCACCCGGGTGGCCTGATCATGGGTCGATAACGTTTTACCTTCGGCATCAGTGGCCGGATTGGCCGTGACCCCGGAGATGACGACCTCAGACCCGACCACCAGGCAGTTTGACCACGTGGCGTTCGGGGGTTCGGGCATGTTCTGTACTGCCACATGCCTGACCTGGGTCATCATTTACTTGACCCCTCGTGCCAGCTGCTCTGTGGCCAGCTTGCGCAACTGACGGCGAACGCGCGTAATGCCAACATCGTGCTGGTACAGGTGTTCGCGCTGGTTGGCATCAGGCTCCATTTGTTCAAGTACGACACGGTCTTGTTCGAGCACCGCCCAGTGGCGTGCCTCAAGGCGGTTTTTATACAGGAATCTCCAGGAATCACGTGCCCAGCCCGAAACCTTGCGTACACGCCAGTGGAATACGGCCGCAATATTCGGTGCAATCGGGGTGTAGCACCCGATGATGCAGAAATTGCCACCTGGCCCACCTGTTTTGGGGTATGGAATTTCAAGGCGCAGCCAGTGAATACCTGTGTCTGCCCATTCAGACCAGTCGAAGTTGACGTCGCGTTGACCGGCTTTTTCGAAGATCACGCCATGCTCGGTATCGCGCAACTGGAACTGGGCCGAGCGTGAACCCACCGACATGCTGTGAGACTGTTTGTGAAGGTAGGTACCGTGCATCGGGTCCATCACGTTGTCGATCACATAACGGTAGTCACCCCGCCATTCGGTGTAACACAGGAAGCTGGACCACTCATCAGACACCAGTTGCTCGGGCAAGACCAAGGGTGGCGGCTCATCAATGTTTTGCGATGAGTTGTACATGAAGATGACGCCATTGCTTTCTTTCAGGTGAAACGCCCGTGTAGCGCGCGAGCCTTCAAGCTTGCAGCCCGGGCTGCCGGGAACCGATACCACAGTGCCATCGGAGCGGACTTCTACCCCGTGGTAGCCGCAGGCAATTTTATTGCCCAGCGGGATGCCAAACGATAGCGGAGCGCCCCGGTGCGGGCAGTGATCTTCAAGACAGTGTGGCTTGCCTTCAGCATCTCGCCACAGAACCAGCTTCAAGCCCAGTCGTCGCATTGATACCGGCGTATCTTTAACAAAACCTGACGGGCAAATGGCATACCAGAGGTCTTTCAGGCCATCCATCAGGATTTTCTGGACGGCTTCTTCGGTGTTGGCTGCCGAGGGGGTAGCGTTCGCAGTG
>CAYTSJ010000452.1:0-1965 GCA_964440385.1 uncultured Pusillimonas sp.
TTGCGTCTTGCCAGTCATAAGTAAGCGTTTAAAATGTACTAGTATTTGCACAATATTTAGCGCCTGGAGGCTCCTATGGCATTCTCAGCCAGCGACGTGATTTCCCTGTCTCAGGCTCGCGCAAACTTTTCCGAACTGGCGGATGAAGTCAGAGGGGGGGCTGAAAAGATCATCACCAAAAACGGTGAGGCGGTTATTGCCCTGATCGACGCCAAGCGCCTGGACTACTACCATCAGTTAGAGCGTGAGCGCATTCACTTGCTGTTGATCGACGAGGCATCCAAGGGCTTGGACGATGTAGCGGCTGGGCGTGTTCAGGATGCCCGCACAGCCTTGTCGGCCATCAAGAAGCGCCGGTCCGTCTGATCGCTATCGACAGATCGGCAGCCCCATGACCAGTCGCATCACCGTCAAGCTCACCGCCAACTTTGAGCGGAATCTGGCCGACATTGAACAGTTCCTGCTCGAGGCCGAAGCGCCACAGGCTTTTGACGGCTTGATCGACGAGTTGCTGGGCACGGTGTTACCCAACCTGGAACGGTTCCCGGCCTTGGGTCGACCGTTCTTCAACCTTGCTGTCGAGTCGGCGGAGACCACCAACACGCTGACATAATCGACGATTTCGCCAAGTCTGACCAAGGTTTCCCCGCCTTTTTGTATAAGATCATTTTTTACGGTGGAACGAATATTATTTCGGTAAATGGAGATGGATCATTTGTCATCTCAAATGCTCTTCTTGAGCATCCTAGAAATTTTGGTAACTGATCATGCTCAAGCACCTTAAGCTCCACAACCTCGGTCCGGCTCCATCCTTGGAGCTTACCCTAAGCCCCCGCCTGAACGTCATCACAGGCGACAACGGCCTGGGTAAGAGCTTTTTGTTGGACGTTGCGTGGTGGGCTATGACGCGCAAATGGCCTGCGGAAATCAACCCGTTGCTCACGGCAGGGCAAAAGGCTATTCCCCGCGAATCGGTGCTGAGGCCAATCGACAGGGGCTGCTGACTACGGACATGGTTCGGGAGGCATTGAGAGCCATGCTACTGCATCCCTTGTGACTTTCCTGCTACAGTGCAAAACAGTGAGGTACAACAATGAAGTTAACTGAAGAATCCATGAAAGTCCTTGAGGCTGGCATTCCGATGCTGGCCGAGGGTGCTTTTCAGCGGGCCTATTACCAGGCGCTGACCACCAGCGGTAAAGTGATGCGTGCCGTCAACGGTAAGCTGGTTGAAACACATGCTGACGGAACCGAAAACGTGATCGGTACCATTCATAGACCAGTGAAAGTCACCATGGGGGCCAAGTTCAAACTCAAGCGTCGCGTGACTTCAGCCTGATGAGTGCAGTACAACCCAGGCTACGTATGTTTGCAGGCCCGAACGGTTCGGGCAAAAGCACCCTCAAGGATGTGTTGGAACCCCAATGGTTAGAGGTGTATGTCAATGCAGACGACATTGAGGCTGTCATCAAGGCCAACGGATGGTTTTCACTGGAACCCTACGGCGTTCAGACGACTCAGGATGATTTGTCTGCATTCCTTGCTGCCTCAGATTTTCTGCGCTCGCAGGGTTTGCACGAATCTGCACAAAAGATCCGGCTGAGAGACCATCAGGTGGTATTCGATGGTGTTGAGGTCAACTCATACTTTGCGTCTGTGCTGGTGGATTTCATTCGGCACGATCTGCTGCGTAGAAAGATTTCGTTCACTTTCGAGACGGTGATGTCGGCCCGCGCCAAGGTGGATTTCTTCTGTCAGGCGCGTGAGCAATGCTTCAAGACCTATCTTTATTACGTGGCGACTGAAGACCCGGAAATCAACATTTCGCGGGTGGCTCACCGCGTCACCATGGGTAAGCACAATGGGTAATCCCCCCATTTTTGCAGTAAGCGGCAGTAGAATTGTTTAAAAATTTACTGGCTAATTTCTGTCGTGGGGTAATGCCGCCCAGTGCCATGTTTGGCC
>CAYTSJ010000453.1:0-1964 GCA_964440385.1 uncultured Pusillimonas sp.
GGCTGGCATCAGGTGCTGGTCTTTACCCGCACCAAGCATGGTGCCAACCGCCTGGCTGAAAAACTCGTCAAAGACGGGCTGTCGGCCGCGGCCATTCATGGCAATAAAAGCCAGGCCGCCCGTACACGGGCCCTGGCCGGCTTCAAGGACGGCAAGGTCGCCGTACTGGTCGCGACCGATATCGCCGCACGCGGCATCGACATCGACAACCTGCCGCACGTCGTCAACTTCGAATTGCCCAATGTGCCGGAAGACTACGTCCACCGCATTGGCCGTACTGGTCGTGCCGGGGCGGAAGGCTCGGCCTTGTCGCTGGTGGACAAAACCGAAGTCAAGTTGCTGACCGCGATTGAAAAGCTCATCCGTCGCCCGATCGAACGCACCACCATCGAAGGCTGGAACCCCGGCATGGTCAAGCCAGACACCAGCCCCGAGCGCCCGGCGCGCCCGGCGCAGGGTCGTTCAGGTCGCCCCGGCAATGCGCCCCGCAGCGGTGCTGCAGGTCAGGGCTCCGGTCGCACGGGTGCTCCGCGTGCAGCGGGCGAAGGTCGTCCGCAAAGCCGCAGCAACGCGGGTCGCAACAGCGCAGGGCGCGGTCGCTCTGAAGGCGCCGGCGCACGCAGCAGGCCGGCTGGCTGAGGCCAATCGGCCAAGCTGGTCACCCAAATGACTTGTAAAATCCGGAACTGAGACCCGCATGACAAGGTAAACTGCGGTTACAACCTTTCAACTTGTAACCGCATGCGCCTCTCGTCTACGCCTATCCCTGCCAATGATATTGCCCGAGTCGCTGCACTGCATGAGCTGGGTATTCTTGACACCCCCAGCGACCCGGGTTTCGACAATCTGACCAGCCTGGCCGCCGAGATTTTTGGGGTGCCCGTTGCGCTGGTTTCCCTGGTCGACCAGAACCGACAATGGTTCAAATCTTCATATGGCTTGTGCATCACCGAGACCCCTCGCGATATCTCGTTTTGTGCCCATGTGGTGCAAACCGGGCAGATGCTGGTCATTGAAGATACCCTCGAAGACCCGGGCTTTGCGCAGAACCCGCTGGTCACGGGCGAACCGCATGTGCGTTTTTATGCCGGTGCCCCCCTGATGTCAGTGTCAGGGTTTGTGCTGGGCACGCTATGCCTGATTGATACCCAGCCCCGCCAACTGTCAACGCAACAGGCCAGACAGCTGGAACAACTGGCGCGGCAGGCAGAACAACTGATCCAGCTGCACTACCAGACCCGGGTCCTGAAAGGTGAAATTACCCGGGCCAATGCGGCCCGTGCCCAATTCGAAGCGATCATTAAGGGTGCAGCGGCAGGGATTGTACGCATCAACGGCAAAGGCCAGATACTCGAGGTCAACCGTTTTGTGTGCCAGATGCTGGGCTACGACGAAACCGAACTCATCGGGCAAAACGTCAAGCTGCTGATGCCTGAACGCTGGTCGCGCGATCACGATGGCTACATCGATGCCTACCAGCGCACGGGGCAAGCTCACGTCATTGGCAAAGGCCGTGAAGTCGAGGCCCAGCATCGCAATGGTCACGCGATTCCGGTTCATCTGGCCGTCAGCGAAGTGGCCCTGGATGCCGCTTCAGACCAACACGAACAGCGCCAGTTCATTGGCATTTTGTCTGATTTGCGCGATATTCGTGCCGCACGCGAGCGCGAGCGCCAGGAAAGACAGCTGCTTGAACTGCTACACAAGGGGCTGACCGACTACCATGCGCTGGTGTCAGGCAATACTTTGTGGAAATTCCTGAAGCGAGCCTTGCGCGACCTGACGGGCAGTGAATATGCCATGATCGGCGAGGTCATTGAAGGTGAATCCAGCCAGCCCACCTTGAAAATTCATGCTGTCACCGAAATAGTCCAGGACGAACTGGCGCGCCACGGCCTGAACACGCTGATCGAAGGTGACCTGAAACTGAACAATTCCGACAGTTTGCTGGGTCGTGTGTTTGC
>CAYTSJ010000454.1:0-1958 GCA_964440385.1 uncultured Pusillimonas sp.
AATGCGCTGCCGTTCGCTTGCTGGGCGAGCACGATTTTTCCAGTTTCCGGTCCTCACAATGTCAGGCGGCCAGCCCGGTTCGTACCTTATATGTTGCCGATATTCAGCAGCATGGCGAATTTTTTGTGTTTACCTTCAAAGCCAACGCATTCTTGCACCACATGGTACGTAACCTGATGGGGACTTTGCTGTATGTGGGATTGGGTCGGCAGCAACCTGAATGGGTGGATACCTTGCTGCATGAACGTGACAGGCGTCTGGCAGCCCCTACCTTTGCTGCGAATGGTTTGTATTTTGCCCGGGTTGAATACCCTGAACACTTCGGTTTACCCATTGCCGATGCGCAAACCAGTTTTATCGATCATCTGGGTTTGGCGGGCTCAGGCTTGCACCCCCTTTAAGCTCCGGTGCTTGAGGGTAAAGCCACTCTGGACTTGCCATCTGTTTTGGCGCGATACATGGCGTGGTCGGCGGCATTAGAAAGGCTATCGAAATCGCGCCCATGTTTAGGATAGAGTGCAATACCAATGCTTGCCGAGATATTCGCGCTGTCTGAGCCAAGCATGAAGGGTTGTTCTAATACATCGCCCAGTTTGGTCGCAACGGCCAGGGCAATGTCTCCATTGTCGATGTCGTCAAGAAGCACCATAAATTCATCCCCCCCGATTCTTCCAACACTATCCATCGAGCGAAGACTTCCTTTAAGCCGCTGGGCGACCTGTTGTAATAACAGGTCGCCTGCCGCATGCCCCAAGGTATCGTTAACCGGCTTGAAGCGATCAAGATCAATGTACAAAATAGCGAATTGCTGACCGTTTCGCCGTGAATTTTGAAGTGCTCGCTGGACGTTGGCCATGAATGAAACACGATTGTTCAGGCCGGTCAGTGCATCATGATGCGCCAGGTACTGGATTTCTTGCTCCATTTGACGCCGTTCGGTCACATCACGCGCGATAAGAATGAGGTTAATGGCGCCGGTCAGATAGTCTTTAAAACTGGAACCATGGGCCACAAACCAGCGCCATTGCCCATTGGCGTGGCGGATACGGAACTCTGTCCCCTCAGGGATATGCGCACCGGCCATCAGACCGTTGACGTAGGCTGTGCATGCGGGAACATCTTGAGGGTGAAGCAGTGTCGACAGCGAGCGACCTAAAGCAAGGTCACTCGGATCGCCTAAGGTTGTCTTCCAGCTGGGCGAAACATAGTTCAGGGTACCGTCACCGTCCAGATTGAGGATAATGTCATAGGCATTTTCGACCAGCGTGCGATACCGGGCTTCACTTTGCAGCAACGAGGCTTCAAGGTTTTTTTTGCTGGTGATGTCATTCAGGTAGCCGGTCCAGATCTTTGTGCCGTCAGCCAGCTGCTGAAGCATGTCGTAGGCCTCAACCCAGACCGTGTGGCCGGCAGGATGTTGCATGCGGAATTCGGCATGCCAATTGGCCTGGTCATGAATTTCACGCACCGTTTTGTTTTGCACCCATTCAATATCGTCCGGGTGAATCAGGTCGAGCAATTTCAAGGCATCGTGCATGACCTCGCTGGCTTTAACGCCGAATATCGAAGTGACGCGATTGCCAACGAAGGTGAAGTACCACTGTTTGGAAGGGTGGTAGCACAATTGGTAAACGAAGCCTGGCAGTTCATCGCCGATCAGGTTCAATCGTTGCGCCAGATCCCCCGACCAGGTGATGTCGCGGGGTGTTGTGATAATTGTTTCTGGCATCGACCCATCAGGCTTGTGCATGGGAGAAACCGTAATTTGCCAGTTTCGCGTGCCGCTCGGCACACTGACAATAGTTTCAAACGTGTGGGGTTCGGTACTTCGCAGCCCATGCAAAAAGTGACTGCTCAGGCTGTCGGCGTGCGGGGTGGCCAGATGGTCGTGCAGATACTGCCCGATGATGGACTCGGCATTGAGGCCGGTGTACTGAAAAAACCGAAGATTGGCTGCC
>CAYTSJ010000455.1:0-1950 GCA_964440385.1 uncultured Pusillimonas sp.
CTCGCGAGGCAGAAATCGTCGCCGAGGCCGGAAAGCCAGGTCGCATCACCATCGCCACTAATATGGCCGGGCGTGGTACCGACATTGTGCTGGGGGGAGTGTTGAAAAACAGGTGGATCTGGTCCGTGCCGAGCCGAATCTGTCTGAAGAAGAAAAGCAGGCTCGCATCCAGCAAATCAAGGCTGAATGGCAACCCCTGAACGAGCAAGTGAAGGCAGCTGGTGGCCTTCGCATTATCGGTACCGAACGCCATGAGTCGCGTCGTATTGACAACCAGTTGCGCGGACGTGCCGGACGCCAGGGCGACCCAGGCTCTTCGCGTTTCTACTTGTCCCTCGAAGACTCGCTAATGCGGATTTTCGCAGGTGACCGCGTGCGTGCCATCATGGATCGTTTGCGTTTGCCCGAAGGTGAGCCCATCGAAGCTCGCATGGTGTCTCGCTCCATCGAGTCGGCGCAGCGCAAGGTCGAAGCCCGCAACTTCGACATTCGCAAGCAACTGCTGCAATTTGACGATGTCTCGAATGACCAGCGCAAGGTACTGTACAGCCAGCGCAACGAAGTCCTCGATGCCTCCGATGTCGGCGAAACCATAGCCAACCTGATGCAAGCCACCATCACCGAGGTCTTTCGCACGTATATTCCGCAAGAGTCCGTCGAAGAGCAATGGGATGTCCCCGGTCTTCAAGCGACGCTTGAGTCCGACTGGGGCATTCATCTGCCATTGGTTGACATGTTGAACCAAGAGGCTAACCTCACCGATGACCAAATGCTTGAACGTGTTTTGGCTGAAGCCACTTCGCTTTATCAGGCCAAGGTTGAGCTCGTAGGTCACGACAACTGGGCACCCTTCGAACGCTCTGTTCTGCTTCAGTCTATCGATACCAACTGGCGTAGCCATCTGGCTGCCCTTGACCATTTGCGTCAGGGTATCCATTTGCGTGGCTATGCTCAGAAGGACCCCAAGCAAGAGTACAAGCGCGAAGCCTTCGAGCTGTTCTCTGACATGCTTGATCGTGTCCGTACCGAGGTCATTCGGGTATTGCTCACCGTACGCGTCCAGACCCCCGAACAAGTCGAGGTTGCCGAACCCGACCCGGCTTCTGGTGTGGGGGGTATCACTTACCACCACTCAGACTATGACGCCGCCCTTAGCGGTGAAGATCCCGGCCTGCCTGAAGACCCATCAGGCATTAGTGCCGCAGACCTTCCCAAGGTCGGTCGCAACGACCCATGCCCCTGCGGTAGCGGTAAAAAGTATAAACACTGCCACGGTAAACTGAGTTAACTGGAAAAACCGGCAAAACCTGCTCTCTGGGCTGTGCGGGAGGCTGTGCTCGCCGGCCTGACACGGCCCCTGCGGGGCTACCCGTTGATTTGACCTGAAGCAGGGCGAGCGCTGAACTCGCGGATCGACCCGCCCCCGGCGGCTCGAAAACGCCCGCTCAAACACCGCGCCCTTGCCTCCCTGCCTCAGATCAAATCAACGGCGTGTCAGAACCTTTGAGCACAGCCCCCCGCACAGCCCAGACGCGAGATGCCCGGGCATAACATGCCAACCTCGTACCCGGTCAGAGCAAAAACAAAGACGCCAGCCCCAGAAAAATAAAGAATCCCAGCGAATCAGTGGCAAACGTCAGCAGTACTGATGATCCCATCGCCGGATCTTTGCCGAAACGGTCTCGTAGCACCGGAATCAGTACTCCAAGTGCAGCGCCCACCATCATGTTGCCGATCATCGCGACGATCATCACGATCGCAATCGCCCATGACCCCGAAATGATCCATGCAAAGCTGGCAGCCACAATACTGCCCGCCAAACCCACCATGAATGTGACCTTGATTTCACGTTGAACCAACTGCCAGGCTGATGAACCTGTAACCCGGCCAACCGCCAAGGCGCGGATCACCATCGTCATGGTCTGATTACCCGAGTTACCCCCGATACCC
>CAYTSJ010000456.1:0-1940 GCA_964440385.1 uncultured Pusillimonas sp.
GAGCCACGTTCTCAAGAGTGCCGGAGCGGAACAGCGAGGTCGTGTTTAAGAAATTCTGATATCAGTTTTGTTTTCTATGGGATGTGCCTCAGTGTTATGAGCCTCAGCATCCTTTATCTTAAAGCTTTCAAACTTGATATCGGCTTTAAAATCAATGGCTTAAAGAAGGATTTTTTTGAAATGCCGATGCGTTACTGTGAGCATGAATCGCACAAAATTTTTGATATCTCCTTTAAAATCAATAAGTTGTGCAACCGCCGGTAAATGAATGAAATTCTCGCTGAGCAATTAGCACCGCCTGCTTTTGGGCGGTGCTATTTAGGCTTAAAACAGCGCGAACTGGCCTTGCTCTGCCAGTGCCTTAACGGGCGACACCGACACCACCATCGTTTTCGCATCCTGGTCGCCACGATTAACTGCCGCTGCGCGTCCCGCCCGATCCAGTCGCTTTTGCCATCGACCCAATGTATGCGCCAAAGTCACCCACTGCCCCCATTTTTCACCTGATAGGGCATTGCCGTGAATTACCACTGCTGGGATATGCAGCATCGACAGTTGCACAAAGCACATATGAACGCACCGGGCATCGATGTCGATTGCTGTGGCGTGCATAGTGCGTTGGTAGTTAAATCCAGCCTCATGAAGGGCATGGGCCGTGGCAATGATCATGCCGCCAGCACCGGCCGCAGGTTCCATGACCTGGACGTACCCTTTCTCGTTGATCGGCTCTTTTGCTGCGTCGATCTGCATCATGGCCATCAGGCGTGAGACTTCGTAGGGAGTAAAGAACTGGCCAGTATCGCTATTGCCCATGTCCAGCATCATGTAGAGCGAGCCTAGAATATCTACAAATGCTATCTCGCCATTGCTAAAACACTGTTCGTAAGCAAGTGTCAAAAGCGCAAATGCTTTGGCGAAGTCTTCGACTTCGCTACGCTCATAATGCTTGACGATATTCAAATACCGCGCTTCGCGAGCGTCGAACTGGGCCTGATCCATCCTGGCCAGGGTAATGGCGCACACCTCGATCCAATCGGCAAACACACGGGAAAGCCCGCGCGCCCTTCCGATAGGCTTCAGTAGGTTAAGAATTTCAGTCTGATGCGTGCTCGTCGTTGCATTGAATCTTTGTGTTTGGGCTTTTGTGGCCATGATGTTCTCTCCGTGAGGCAGGGCGGAATTGCCCCGACCGGGAGAGCGTCACGACGCAGCGCAGGACTCAAGGGTCAACGACGGCCATCCGGCCGCAAGCAGTGCCAGCGGCAATGCGCCGCCCTTGAATCCGAGAACGACGTGACACAATGACCGGTACAGCAAGAACGCCTTTAGCGCCCCGGCTTAAGTGGCTGGAGAAAAGAACATCGACCGTGTTCAGGGCCAGTGCTTAAGAACTCAAAGAGAACAACCGCTCTGCATAAAACGCCACGTTGCAGCGTTCAGCTTCTTCCACCAGCCCACGATTGCTTGGATTGTTTCTAACGTAGCCCCGCATGAAATTGAGCAGGTCAGTTGTCTTATCGGTGTTCATGATTGTTCTCGGTAAGGAACCGGGCCTACGGCCCGGTGAATGTTCAATTATTACGGCCTGCTGTGCCAATCAGGTACGCCGCTTCTAATGCCGCCTTGACCTCCCAAACGGCGACTTCGTAAAAATCGAGACTATCCCGCGTGCGCGATTCCAGCGTCGGGATGTTCAGGATTTTTTCTGCGATCGCTGTCAGTTCATCACTTACTTCGGATGGGATAAGCGCCTTGTTCATCATGCGGCCCTCTTGTATTGGAGAAGCCGATTTGTAGCTGCGGCATGATAAGTTTCGTTCAGTTCTATGCCAAAGAAACGTCGGCTTGTTTCTCGTGCAGCAACGCAGGTTGAGCCAGAGCCTGCGTGAGCTTGCCCTCGAGTGACGGAGTCCTTAGTTCCAGTTAAATTGGAACAAAGG
>CAYTSJ010000457.1:0-1936 GCA_964440385.1 uncultured Pusillimonas sp.
AGACCGGCGACCAGACCGGCTCCAACAGCAGGGCCCTCCATAGCGGACACTATGGGCTTTGAACAATTGATAATGTTGTACACAAGATCTCGAGCCTCTTTCCAGACACGCGACAACACGTTAAAGTCTTCCGTCATCTCCTGTACGAGATCCAGGTCTCCACCCGAAGAAAATGCACCGTTCGAACCGCGGATGATAACCACCGACACATCTGGATCGGCATCAATATCACGCCAGACACGCACCAGCTCGCCATGCATCACGGAATCGGCCGAATTGAGTCGCCCCGGATTGGTCATGGTGATGCGCAGAACACCCGATGCGGGTTCATCAAACTTCAATCGTTGATAAGTGCTGTAAACCTGATTCATATGTTCTTCTCCCGTCCTTGCCAATATTTTTCACGTAAAAGGTTTTTCTGTATTTTGCCGATGGGTGTTTTCGGAAAATCATCCACAAATTTGATCTGACGCGGCCGCTTGAAGCGTGCAAGTCGCTGCTCGCAATGCGCCAGAATTTCATCGCTGTCTAGAGCAAACCCGGATTTGAGCTGTACATAGGCAATGGGAATTTCTCCCCACTTGTCGTCGGGAATGCCAAAAACTGCGCACTCTGCTACCGCTTCCATCTCGTAGATAGCATTTTCGATTTCCTTAGGGTAAACGTTCTCACCTCCGGAAATAATCATATCTTTAGCACGATCTACCAACGTGATGAAGCCATCATCATCCATGATGGCCAAGTCACCCGTCAGGGCCCAGCCATTACGCCAGAACGCAGCCGTTTGCTCGGGCTCGTTGTAATACTCCAGCATGACATTGTTGCCACGCGAGGCAATTTCTCCAATCTGGCCCTTTGGTACAGGGCGGCCCTCGGTATCCACCAACGCAATGTCTACGTTGTAGGCCTGACGTCCCACGGAACCAAGGTGGTCTTTGAGATACCAGGCACGCAGCGATGTCAAAACACCCATTTCAGACTGGCCATAGATCTGGGTCATATCGACGGATGGCAACATACGCATCATCTCTTTTTGAACCCAGTCTGGCATCGGTGCCCCGGCAAAAGATACTTTCCGCCAGGCGGAAAATGATGCGCTATCAAATCCCGGATCGCTCACCACCATTGCAATCTGGGTAGGCACCATAAACGCTGCCGTCATACCGGTACGACGCGCCATCTCGGCAAAACCAGCCGTACTCCACTTTGTCAGGAAAACGCTGGTTGCTCCTACCAGAACGGCAGGTTGAAACATGATGTTCAGTGCGGCAACATGGAACAAAGGTGTAACGATACCAATAACATCACGCTCATCCAATGCCTCTTCCATGGCGACCGTATGTGCTGTAATGTAGCGATTGAGGTGGCTACACAACACCCCTTTGGGTTTACCTGTCGTACCGCCGGTGTAGGTCATGCAAAATGGGTCGGTCGGCTGCAGTTCAATGTCCGGACGTGTCTTTGGCGCATTACCGTAGAACGTCTCGAATGGCATGTCATCGGTTGCTTCACCTATGCAAACAAAGTGCTTGAGCAATGGTGGCCTTCCGCGTACTGCATTGACCTTTTCTGCAAAGACCGATTCGTAAATCAAGGTCGTGACATCGGCCTTCTGCAATACAAACGACAACTCTTCCGGATGGTAAAGCGTAGAAATATTGACAAGGACTGCGCCGGAGCGCGCAACGCCAAAAAATACAATCGCGTACTCAATTCGATTGCGGCACAACATGCCCACTTTCTCGCCCCGTTTTACTCCGGCCTCAAGCAAGCGGTTCGCCAATTGATTCGCGGCTTCATCAAGTGCTTTATAGGTTATTCGCTGATCATCCCAAATTACCGCCGGTTTGGACGGAAAACGTTCAGCAGAGCGGCGTAGCATTTCACCAGCCAACATGATTCATCTCCTGATCACTGCACGATTCAAGTCCGTGCA
>CAYTSJ010000458.1:0-1935 GCA_964440385.1 uncultured Pusillimonas sp.
GAGTACCAGGTGGGGTCAATGGCCAGACGCGCCTTGATGGCGGCAAACAGAATGCGCTCTTCTTCGCTGCCAGGATTGGCCAATACCGAAGGATCTTTTTCAGCTTTTGTCCCCAGGTGCAACATGAGCGTGGCGTCGCCGCCGTCGTCGAGGATCATGTTGGCTTGCTGACCATTGGGCCACTCGAACAGCTTGTGGGTGTATTCCCAGTAGTCTTCGAGCGTTTCACCCTTGACCGCAAACACGGGGATGCCCGCAGCGGCAATCGCAGCCGCTGCGTGATCTTGTGTCGAAAAAATATTGCACGACGCCCAACGCACCTCGGCACCCAGGGCAACCAGGGTTTCGATGAGTACGGCGGTTTGAATGGTCATGTGCAGGCTGCCAGCGATGCGGGCACCCTTGAGCGGCTGCGAGGCCGCGAATTCTTCACGCGTGGCCATCAGGCCAGGCATTTCGGTTTCAGCAATGGCGATTTCGCGGCGGCCCCAGCCTGCCAGGCCGATATCGGCAACGACGAAGTCTTGGAAAGAGATGTCAGCAACAGTGTTCATGGTGGTATCCAGTAAACCTGCGTGACGGGAAAGAGGGAGCAACAGTATCGCCCACCCCACCCGCGTTACAGGTGATGATGAGCGCCGTTGAACAGAAAACAGACCCTGAGCCTAGCGGGAAAAACCCGTCGCAGCGCCCCTCAGGGAATCTTTATTGTAGCTTAACTACCAGGGTTAGCCACCTTGACGGCGCGGATAACCCTGGCTTTTGATGCGCGCCCAGACGGCACGTTTCTCGTCTTCAGAGAGGAAAACCCAGTTGGCCACTTCCATGGCCGTCCGGCCGCAGCCACGACAAATATCATCGTACAGCGTTGAACATACCGCGACACACGGTGAATCGGTGGGTTGCAAACTGTGACTGTCGTCGTGAGCACGACCGGATTCTGTCATTACAGACCTTTCTTGAGGACATCAACCTTGTCGGTGGCTTCCCAGGTGAACTCGGGTTCGGCACGACCAAAGTGACCATATGCCGCCGTCTTGGTGTAGATGGGGCGCAACAGGTTGAGCATGTTGGTGATGCCGCGCGGACGCAAATCGAAGTGCTCGCGAACCAGCAACGCAATCTGGTCGTCGGAAACAACCCCGGTGCCGTTGGTATTGACAGTAATGTTGATAGGTTCGGCAACCCCGATGGCGTAGCTGATTTGCACCTGGCACTGACGGGCCAACCCGGCAGCCACAATGTTCTTGGCCACGTAACGTGCGGCATAGGCTGCCGAACGGTCGACCTTGGAGGGGTCTTTGCCCGAGAACGCACCGCCACCGTGGGGGCAAGCGCCACCGTAGGTATCGACAATGATCTTGCGACCGGTAAGGCCACAATCGCCCTGAGGGCCGCCAATCACGAAAATGCCGGTGGGGTTGATCAGGAAACGGGTCTTGTCGGTCAGCAGGCCATCGGGGAAGCAAGGCTTGATGATCTGGTCAATGACCGCTTCACGGATATCGGCCTGCGAAATTTCCGGGGCATGCTGCGTAGAAAGTACGACAGTGTCGACTTCAACCGGCTTGCCATTGACATAACGGAAGGTGACTTGTGATTTGGCGTCAGGGCGCAGCCAGGGCAAACGGCCGTCTTTGCGCAGTTCGCTTTGACGCTGTACCAGACGGTGAGCGTACCAGATTGGCGCAGGCATCAGGTCGGGGGTTTCGTCGCACGCGAAACCAAACATCAGACCCTGGTCACCCGCCCCCTGGTCCATGTTTTGCTCGGGGCTGCGGTCTACACCTTGGGCAATGTCAGGAGACTGCTTGTTGTAAGCCACCAGAACGGCACAGCCTTTGTAGTCAATACCGTAGTCGGTATTGTCGTAACCAATGCGCTTGATGGTGTCGCGCGCCACCTGGATGTAGTCGACGTTGGCGGTGGTGGTGA
>CAYTSJ010000459.1:0-1934 GCA_964440385.1 uncultured Pusillimonas sp.
CTGGCTCATCATGGAAATACCTTGCATGACCATGTTCATGAGTGCCACGCGCTGTTCGGTACGACGCTCAAGTTTGACCGCGACCGGTTTAAAGATCAGGTTGGCAAATAAAATACCGTAGAAGGTCGTCATGAGGGCCAGCGACATTTGTTGCCCGACCGAAGCCATATCGCCATCACCAATCATGAACATCAGGTTCACCAGACCGATCAGTGTACCGATCATGCCGAAGGCGGGCGCAAACGCGGCCATGGTTCGAAACAGTTGGGCCTCGGCGTGCTCTTTGGCGCGCAGACGGGCAATGCGCCAGTGCATCAGTTTGATAATGTCTTCTTCGGGGGTGTGATCGATGATCAGTTGTACGCCCATTTTCAGGAACGGGTTACGAACGTTCTGAAGCGCGTCATCCACTTGCCGGATGTTACCCCCTACCCACAGTTTGGAGATGGCGACCAGTTCTTCAATGTCGTCTTGGGTATATAAACGTTCGTTGCGCAGTACGGTACCCAGCAAGCCAAAAATACGTACCACTTCAGACAAAGGATAACTGATGAAAGTGGCCGCCAGCGTACCGATAAAGACAATACCAAGACTGGGCAGATCGAGGAAGAGGGAAGGGTCATCGGCTGAAAAAAACAGCACGATCCCGAGCAACAAAATGCTGGCGACGATACCAATCAGGGTTGACGGATTCATGAATGCTCGTGGGCTTTAGGTGGATTAGAGTCGAACGGTGCTGCCGTGGTGTCGATGGTGTCGGCGGATTTTAGCGGGTTTGTATTGCCGTTGGGTTGCTGCGTGGATGTGTCTGTCATCGTGGGTTCAACACGGCTGTCGGACGCGCCTGGCTGGTCAGACTGACGTTCAATGGCTCTGGCGGCAATAGCCATTTCCGATTCAGGATGCCCGAAAGTACGACCCTCGGTCAGGTAGTGGCAAATTCGCCAGATGTGGTGCCCGGTGCGTTCGAGCCAGCGGATCGCGTCAGTGATTTTCAGCAACTTTGCGGCCGCCCCGTTGTGAAAACCATTTGTTTGCAACAGGTCGTGGCGCATTTGCCGTGACAGCCCTTCAAGGGTGTTGGCTTCGCGGCTGATTTCGTCAATTGCGTCCTGGCTGCCTTCGCGTGCCGCACTGGCTTGTGCCAGTTCGAGCATGCGCAGATTGTGTGCCATTGCCCATTGGTGGTCATCGCTGGTGAAATCGATGGGGTGGGCATTGAGCTCGACCAGACGCTGCCGGAACCGGATCAGGTGATCAGTCGCGTGTAGTTGTGAAATCCGCTGTTCTGCCAGTTTTTTCTGTTCACTTTCCAGAGGAACGCGACTGATGAAAGCATAGGCACGGTCAAGGGCAATGCGGGCTTTATCGAGGGTTTGCGGGTCAATGCCTTCCCGGGAGTTCTGCAGATGCTGCGAATAAGTGCCGAGCAGCATGGCGGCGATTCGCTCGAGTGATCTTTGCGAGGCTTCAAGGGCCACTTCAGGCACTTGCAAGGTACTTTCGTCAAGATTGCCGGTCAGGTCATCTTTGTCTTCAGGCAAGATTTTTTCAACGAAACGGGCGAACTGGTCGTTGAAGGGCAGGAAGATGATGACCCCCAGACCTATGAACAGGCTGTGGAACAGTACGAGGCCAATGGTGCCGGGTTCAAGCCCGTCGGTTTGTGCCAGAAATTTGGTGACGGCCAGCAGGGCCGGGAACAGGGTGATGGCGATGATGCCCGCTACCAGGTTGAAGAAAATATTTGCAAAAGCCGTGCGCTTGGCCGGCACGGTGGCGCCAATGGTTACCAGGATGCCGGTGGTGGTGGTGCCGATCGAGGCACCAATGACCAAAGCGGCGGCCTGGTCTAAGTTGATGGCGCCGGCATACAGCGCGGTCAGTGTGGTGGCGATGGCCGCCGAAGACGATTGCAAAATAATCGTTAGCAC
>CAYTSJ010000460.1:0-1930 GCA_964440385.1 uncultured Pusillimonas sp.
CACCATCAGGGCGGCGTCAACGGCGGTCAGTACCCGGTACGTGTCTTCAGAGAAGTCCTGGTGGCCGGGGGTGTCGAGCAGGTTGATGACGCAATCGCGGTATTCCATCTGCATCACCGAGGACGCGACCGAAATACCCCGTTGCTTTTCAATTTCCATCCAGTCTGACGACGCATGGCGACTGGCTTTACGGGCTTTCACACTGCCGGCAATCTGGATCGCCCCCGCGAACAGCAGCAGTTTTTCGGTCAGGGTGGTTTTACCCGCGTCGGGGTGCGAAATAATGGCAAAGGTACGCCGGCGGGCGACCTCTTGGGTAATGGTTTGAGTGGACATCCGGTGGTTTCCGGCCTGGCGCGCGTTGGGCGTTACAAAGGGGCCCAAGGCGTCAAAAGGCGTGCTTAAACAGATCTAAACCTCGATTTTCGCAGATATTGGGTCTTCAGGCGAAAAGAGGTGGTCAAAATTGCTTTCCAGCAGCTTGATCAGGGCCCCGTCTTTCAGGGGCGGCGCAAAAATATAGCCCTGCCCGATGTCGCACCCCATTTGTGCCAGTCGATGCAGTTGCTCCGGCAGCTCAACGCCCTCGGCCACCGTCAGAAAGCCAAAGTGCCGCGCCATGTCAATCACGGTGCTGGTCAGGCGCTGGTCTTGCGTGTTGGTGTGCACTTCGCGTATGAAGGCGCGGTCGATTTTAAGTACGGAAACGGGCAGGTTTTTCAGGTAAGCCAAGGATGAATAACCGGTACCAAAGTCATCGATAGCAATCCTGAACCCGGCGTCGTGCAGCACCTTGAGTTGTTGCATGGCCAGGGCCATGTCCTGCATCAGCCCTGACTCGGTGACCTCCAGTTCGACATTCGCCGCGGGAACCTGATAGCTTTCAAGAATACTGATCAGCACTTCGGCAAAGTCTTTCTGGACCAGTTGAATGGCAGCCACATTAATAGCGACTGCAAAATTGTCGTCAACCCTTTTCTGGGCTCGCCAGGCCGCCAGCTGCCGAACCGCTTGTTCAAATATCCAGTGGCCCAGACGAATGATCAGGCCGCTGGACTCGGCCAGTGGAATGAATTCGGCCGGCGATACATTGCCGAACTCCGGGCTGTGCCAGCGCATCAGGATCTCGGCACCGATAATTTTTCTTCGCGTCAGGTTAACCTTGGGCTGGTACACCAGATACAGTTCATTACGCTCGCCAGCCCGGCGCAAGGCTTCACGCATGTGCGTTTTGCGTTGCAACGCTTCTTCAAGGCCAGGGTTGTAACCTTGCCATAAACCGGGGGTTTGCGGCAGGGCCAGTGCGGCCATCCGCACCAGTTGTTCGCCGTTGTGTTCGGGTTGACTGGTGCTGACCCCCATACGAACATTCAGGTGCAGTGACATCCCTTCGATGTCGAAGGGCGAGGTGAACCCCATCAGCAGCCGGTCGGCCAGTTCGCTGAGCGTGCGCCCGTGCTTCGGAAGGTTGCACACCAGCACCCATTCCGTGCTGTTCCAGACACCCAGCATGGCGTTGCTGTCCGCCACCAGGCTCTGCAGCCGATGGGCCAATGCACCGGCAAGCTGGTCGGCAGTCGTAAAACCGTGCAAACGCGCAACATCGTCAATGCCTTCCAGGGCCATAAAGATAACGACGGATTCCAGGCCTGTTGCCAGTCGCTCTTCCAGCGATTCAAGTAACGCAAGGCGATTCGGCAACCCGGTTTGGGGGTCTTGCCGTGAGCGCCTTTCGAGTTCTTCAGTCCGTTCGTGAACCAGCGTTTCAAGCAACGAGGCCCGCTGGGCCCGCTCGCGCATCAGGCGCTCAAGCGTAAGGGTGTTGCGGATGCGTTGCAGGACTTCACCCTGGTCAAAAGGCTTGGTCAGAAAATCGCGCACCCCCAGCGCCAGCGCCTCGTAACGGGTTTGGTCATCGGTTTGTGCGGTC
>CAYTSJ010000461.1:0-1912 GCA_964440385.1 uncultured Pusillimonas sp.
CATCATGACGCCCTTGAGTGCTTTTTGGGCTTTCTCGTCGGGGATTTCAAGCAATTGCAGGATGACGGGCTGGTCTTTGCCCAGCATTTCGCCGGAGGCGATGCGGAACAACAGGGCGTAACCAATTTGACCGGCAGCGCCGGTAACGGCGACACGCATGGCGGGTTTGGACATGAACAAATCTCCGATGAGGGTAAAAAGAGGACGTTGAAAACGAGATTTTATAGATTTTAAAGGTTAGAGGAAATTGCCTTTGGCGTCAAACATCTTATATCTTATATAAGACAGAAGAGTGTTAGACAATCGCCGCGAACCGTGCGAGAATGCCGTGTGTCAGAAAACTCAAAGCTTAAAGTATCCATGTCCAGTACAGCTGCCGATACACCCGCTGAATCAGGTCGCGCTCCCGTAAGCGCGGCCTACAGTCCGTTGTATCAGCAGATTAAGGGTTTGCTGTTGCAAAGTCTTGATCAGGGCGAATGGAAACCCGGTGAAGTGATTCCTAGTGAGTTCGAGCTCGCGGCCCGTTTTAATGTCAGCCAGGGTACGGTACGTAAAGCAATTGACGAACTGGCTGCCGACAATCTGCTCATTCGCCGTCAGGGTAAAGGCACTTTTGTTGCAACTCACAACGAAGCCAAAGTGCGCTTCCGTTTTTTGCGCCTTGCG
Organism: uncultured Pusillimonas sp.; assembly: GCA_964440385.1. Taxonomy (GTDB): domain Bacteria; phylum Pseudomonadota; class Gammaproteobacteria; order Burkholderiales; family Burkholderiaceae_B; genus Neopusillimonas. The sequence continues at coordinate 670 of CAYTSJ010000461.1, forward strand.
CCCGATGATGGTCATGCTTCAGTCACAAGCAGTCAGCTGATCGATTGTCGGCGCGTCAAGGCACCAGCCGACGTTGCGCGTGCGCTGGATTTGTCTGGTGCTGATGCAGTTGTGAATGTGCGTCGATTGCTGTCTTTTGACAACGAGCCCACGATTCTTGACGACATCTGGTTGCCGGGTGCGGTTTTCAAAGGGCTGACCACCGAGGCCCTGACCCGTTACCGTGGTCCTTTGTACGCATTTTTCGAGTCAGAATACGGCGTCAGTATGGTCAGGGCAGATGAGAAAATCAAAGCGGTAGCTGCCAGCGCAACACAAGCCGGGTTTCTGAAAGTGGCACCTGAAACTCCTTTGCTTCAGGTTGAGCGAATATCGTTTACCTATGGTGATCGCCCCATGGAGTTGCGCAGGGGGTTGTACCGTACCAATCGTTTTCACTACAAAAATTCTTTGAACTAGATATTTTTTACCTGATTTGATCCACCTCGCCGAAATCGGCGAAAATACCGAAAGTTTTTTGCAATCATTTGTTTGTTAACCTCGAGGCCATCATGTCCGATTCAGCTTCCAAGCCGCGTCCGCAGTTTCGCAATATCAGCGTTCCGCAGATTCTGAGCTACCGTCTTCCCCTTGCAGGGAAATCGTCCATCTTGCACCGTGTCAGTGGTGCGTTGCTCTTTTTGTGTCTCCCGCTTGTTATCGTGCCTTTGTTTGCGCTTAGCGTGACATCGCCTGAAACCTACGCCTCAATTGCCGGCTGGGTTAACAACCCAATAGCCAAGCTCATCATGCTTGTGCTGGTTTGGGGTTATCTGCACCATTTCTGTGCCGGTATTCGCTACCTCATTCTTGACCTCCATATTGGTATGGACAAAGTGTCTGCCCAAAAAAGTGCAGGTCTGGTTTTCGGGGTAAGCCTGGCACTCACACTGGTTTTTGCTCTTAAATTGTTTGGGGTTTGGTAATGGCTATTCAAGAACGCGTTGGCACAAAGCGCATTGTTGTCGGTGCACACTACGGTACCTTTGACTTCATCGTTCAGCGTTGTACTGCCGTCATCATGGCAATTTACACACTGGTACTTCTGTTTGGTGTGTTGTTCACATCCGGCATGAGCTATGACGGCTGGAAAAATCTTTTCACGTTCCATGTGGGCGTTGTGCCAGTGGGTCAGTTATTGGCTTCATTGGCTTTCTTCTCGCTGGCATGGCACGCCTGGATCGGTGTGCGTGATATCTGGATG
>CAYTSJ010000462.1:0-1912 GCA_964440385.1 uncultured Pusillimonas sp.
CATAGACAAACCACAGTTCTGCATCCGAGGCAGAATTGTCGTCAAGGACTCGCCATTTACCCTGGTCATCTTTGCCCCAGATCCAAGCGGGCAGGTTGTGTTGGATATTGCCACCGGCAAGGTTGTCTACAGCCCAGCGCCAAAGCCTGTCGAAGGTTGCCGCGTCGTTGGCAACCAGGGCAAAAAACATGCCATAAGACTGGCCTTCCGATGAGCTGTGAAGCTGCGGCGTACTGGCGTCAAGGACGCGTCCATCGGGCTGAACAAAAAACTCGAGAAAGGTTTGCCATTGCGGCCAGTTCACCGGGTTGCTGCAGGGTGGGTTTGATGCCGGGGCGGTTTGGGCTACGGTAACGCCGGCTGGCCACAGCCCGGCCAGCGCCACCGCCTGAATCAGGCGTCGGCGCAAGGCTCGGTGCGGTGTCAAACGTCGCCTGGACGACCAGCGTTGAGAGGTCATGTGTCAGCCTCCGTTCCCAAAAGGGGGTCGTTGGCGGAAAAAACGCTTGAGCAGCCGCCAGATCAAGGCCATGATCAGCAGGGCGATGACGGAAGCGCCGACCAGAACTTCCCAAGTCAGGCGGGGCAGCAGGGCAAGATAGGTACTGTAGCGCCATTGAAATTCTTTGAACCAGTCAAGTTTGCCGGTGTAGTAGGTTTGTTCTGCGATGAGCTGGTCAATTTTGCCGTTGCGGACAATTGAAAGGCTGCCCCCGACCGTACCGTCAAATGATTCATTTCTGAGCAGGGCTCCGGCGGCCTTTTCCAGCCCTTGCGGTACATTGCTGGCAACCAGCACCACACTGCGTCCGGGGGTGGCGGGTGATTCAAAACCGGCCACGATGGCGCTGACGCTATTGCTGTCGTACGCAATCAGGCTGCGTTGTGGTACTTTGTTGTCACGTGGGTCAGGGGTGGACCATGTCAGTGCCTTGTAGAGCAGGTCTGAGGTGCCCAGCCGTTTTCCGTCGGCACTGGTGTAGCTGCCGGACAGGACGTTGTTCCAGTAGTCAAGGGCAGGTTTGCCTGCGCTTGAAGCAATGACCAGAAGGTCTTTTCCAGAAACGGCATCGATCTGGCCAATGTCGTTAACGGTAACAGCAACGGCAGGATAACCGGTCGACTCTCCCATCAGGCCCATCAGGTCAAGGTACAAACCGATCTCTTCGACGGCAGGCTGACGCGGCAGAATCACTGCGGTTTCAGAAAGGTCGGCCAGCCGGGTGAAGGGCCAGCCGCTATTGCTGAATGCCGAGAGGTCAGGCATGGCCTTGAAGTGCGGGTAGCGTGTCAGATCGATCGTGGATTCAGGGTCAATGTAACCGCGTACGTTATCGATGATGATGTCGCGACAAGCACCTTGCTTGACGTAGTCATACATGTAGCGAAACTGCAGTTGGGCCCGAGGTGTCAAGATTTCAAGCGGCACCTCAAGTAGGGCGCTGGACGGAATATCCTGGTCGGGAATAGCAACAGATCCGGCGACTTGCTCGTCGTAAAGGTCGTCAAGTGCAAACAAGGGCATTGACTTCATGAAAAGATCGTCAACACTGAAAAGCAGTGACGAATTCACCGAGGTGGGCTGTGGGGTATAGCGGTAGTTGAGCCGGATTGGCACCTTGTTTTCGCGCCAGCCGAAGAGGTCGGGCGGTACCCTTATATCAAGCCTGATCAGGTCGGGGCTGTAACCCGAGACGTTCAAACGGCTTTTTTCGATAAGCTCACCGAATGCGACAGGCCGATCTGTACGCAACCATTTCGGCGCGTCGTAGGGCACACGTGGTTTGAGGTCCGCAAACTCGGTAATCTGGGCACTATCGCCGGTCAGGGTCTGATTGCCGGCAGCCAGTGCGATGGCCGCCTGTTTTACTTCGTTACCGTCACGCCCCATGACCAGCAGGAATTTGCTGCT
>CAYTSJ010000463.1:0-1911 GCA_964440385.1 uncultured Pusillimonas sp.
CATCGGGACGTGATGAGCGTCCTAGGGTAAGGGCATGAAAAATGGATCTGTAAGGCAGGGAAAAAATACAACACGGCTTGCTGCTAAAATGTCGCCGCTGCGTCTCCGTAGTTAAATGGATATAACTTTCCCCTCCTAAGGGAAGATTACAGGTTCGATTCCTGTCGGAGACGCCAAGCACACCGAGCACTTAACGCCCTAAGCGTTCCATAAGCGCCGTAAATCGTGTAAAAACACCGGTTTAGTGGGGCTGCAAGTGTGCATTTATAAACACAATGGATTATTAGCGCGCAGTACAGCGCAAGCATTGTGTAGGCATTTTTGTAGGTACCCGTAGCATGAGGAACCGATGCCTACAATTAACAAGCTCACAGACTCTCAATGTAGATCATTCAAACCCACCGAAAAACCACAAAAAATGTTTGATGGAGGCGGGTTATACCTGTTTGTTTCACCCACTGGTGCAAAAACATGGCGATTAGCTTACCGGTTTAGTGGTAAACCTAAAACGATTTCTTTTGGACCTTATCCGTCAGTTTCACTGTCCGAAGCTCGTCAGCAAAGAGATCTGGCAAAGACGTCTTTAAGAAATGGGGTTGACCCCATGTTTGTTAAACGTCCAACGGCAGACAAGCAAATAAACCTTAGCAGCGCAAGCAAAAAATACTGGTCTGACAGAAAGGATGTTTCCGAGAGCTATAGGACCAACGCCCTAAATGCAATCAACCGTTATCTCAATCCTCGACTTGGCGAGAGGCCAATCAACGAAATCACTCGCGACGAGCTGCTTTTGTGTTTGAACGCAATTAACGCAGCAGGCCGCTATGTCTACGTGCGAAAAGTCAAAGCATGGGTAGCACAAGTATTTGACTGGGCTAAAGAGCAGGGCTACGTCGATCAGAACCCAACAGCGTTGATTAACTCAGAAAAAGCATTTGGTAAGTCCCGCGTGCGACATCGCGCAGCTTTAGAAGCGAGAGACGTACCAGAGTTTTTAACCAGGCTGTCAGTTGAAAAAGATCTGAATAGCGTGATCGCATGTAAGTTGTTAGCACTCACATGGGCACGTACTAAAGAACTGCGCACAATGACCTGGGATCAGTTGGAGAACGATGTTTGGCGACTGCCATCCAGTCAGATGAAGTCTGACGAATATCACCTGGTGCCGCTTAGTCGACAAGCGCTGGCGTTGCTAAATTTGATGCGCGAACGGTCCCGAGGCAGTCGTTATGTCTTTCCTCATGAGTCGAACATCGACAAATGCATGTCGGAAAATTCAGTCTTGTATCTCATATACAGAATCGGCTTCAAAGGTCGAATGACTGGCCATGGATGGCGCGCAGTTGGCTCGACCTGGGCCAATGAACACGGCTACAACATCGACGCGATTGAGCGTCAATTAGCTCATGCTCCAAAAGACGCAACAAGGGCCGCATACAACAGAGCCGCATACCTAAAAGAACGCCGACAAATGCTGCAAGATTGGGCTGACTGGTTCGATTCATGTCACCCTGATACCAGCGCTATGAAGCGTTGAAAGCCTCCAGCCGCGTGTCCTACGACTAATGTCTACATCGGGTGGCGGAAGCTTTCCGGCTTTAAGCCAACGGCGAACCGTGCTAGACGTGACGTTCAATGATGTTTCAAGATCGGCTCGCCAGATCACGCGATCTTCACTGGAAGGATTAACCGTTACTTTCATATCTATGCCTCGAAAATTATTTGCAAGCTGTCAGTGCCACAGCTGTCAATTGCCTTCAGATTAATCATCGCTTCTTGACGCAGTATTTGCTCCGATGCGAAGCTGTTTAATCGACATGCGCACACTGCCCAGTGAGGTGAGCAGTGCATTTATCTCGGACTCTGGAATTAGCATGGCTTTAAGATCATGTTTAGTGATGCGTTTAAGCA
>CAYTSJ010000464.1:0-1908 GCA_964440385.1 uncultured Pusillimonas sp.
GAGCAGGCTGAAGTGCGCGCGGCCGATAAAGGTCGTGATTGCGCCCGCGCTGCCGTTGAAATGGCGAATCTGGTGGCCGCTCTCGAGCCGGAAGCTGACGACGAGGAAGACGACATTGACGAAGAATAATGATTCGGTAAGTCGCAGCAATGCTCGCAGTGCCCGACGTCGTGCACGCGAGTTCGCACTGCAGGGCGTCTATGCCTGGCTGTTAAGTGGCAATCAAAGTCAGCAGGAAGCCGGCGCAATCGACGCGCATATTCGCGATGACGCCGAGTTTGCAGAAGCCGACGCGGCCTGGTTCAAGACTTTGCTGCATGGGGTATTTCGCGAGGCGCCTGCGTTGCGCGAAGGTTTTTTGCCCTTCATCGATCGTCCCCTCGAAGAGCTTTCTCCCATCGAGCACGGCATTTTGCTGATTGGTAGCTTCGAGCTGGTTCATCATGTCGAAGTACCCTACAAAGTGGCCATCAATGAAGCGGTCGAGCTGGCGAAGTCATTTGGCGGTACAGATGGCTTCAAGTTTGTTAATGGTGTGCTCGACAAGCTTGCGGCGCAAGTTCGTGCTGCCGAGGTTCAGGCGGCGGCACGTCGTTAACCCCGGTTTCGCCTGAGCAAAGGCCTGCATGTCATGGGCCGTGAATTCGATCTCATCCAGCGCTATTTTTCCCGTCCTGTTCCCCAAGGTTTTCTTGGGGGCGGTGACGATTGCGCTTTGCTTCCTGTAGATCCGGGCAAAACATTGGCGGTCAGTACCGATCTTCTGGTGCAAGATCGCCATTTTTTTGCAGATGTTTCTCCACTTACCCTGGGCCATAAAACCCTGGCCGTCAATCTTTCCGATTTAGCCGCCATGGGGGCGCAGCCTTTGGGGTGCGTGCTTGGTTTGGCCATCCCGTCGATCAATGAATCCTGGCTTGCAGAGTTTTCTGAGGGCTTTTATGCTCTGGCGGATCGGGCAGGGTGTCCGTTGGTAGGGGGGGATACGACCTGGGCTGAAAAAGTCACCCTGAGTGTGACAGTTTTCGGGCAGGTAGATACTGGCAAGGCATTACGACGAAGCGCCGCACAGGTCGGTGATGATGTGTGGGTGACTGGCACCTTGGGTGCGCCACATATTGCATTGTTAATGTTGCAAAACACACTGTCCCCTGAAATGATCAAGTTGCTGACAGGTCGTGAGTCTGCCTTGCATGCGGCACTTGAGCAGCCCGAGCCGCCGGTGGCTTTTGCGCCTTGTCTTGCCGGGTTGGCGCATGCTGCACTCGATATTTCCGACGGCTTACTGCAAGATTTAGGCCACATTCTGAAAGCCAGTGCTTGTGGTGCCGTCCTTGATTATGATCGGTTGCCGTTGCACCCCGCAATTGAGGGTTTGCCCCAGCCATTGCTCGAAGAGGCGGTCTTGTCAGGGGGCGATGTTTATCAGTTATGTTTTACTGCAGCGCCGTCTGTCAGGTCCACAATTACAGCCCTGGCAGCCAATCATGGCATTGAAGTTACGCGGGTAGGCTATATCACGGGTCGTTGCGGCCAACTCGATGTCTTGCGAGCTGACGGCTCTGCTGTGGTTGTCGAACGGCCGGGGTTTGAGCATTTTTAGACGTCAATAACGTCAAGTCATCGTCGAGGTTTCATGTCTTCAGAGTCTTCCCGTCAGTCGGGGCCTGCGTCGTCGTCAACTTCAGCAGTGGCGTCAGAGAGTTCAATTCAGCCTTCTTTGGCGTGGATGCTGCGTTCTCCCTCGCGAATTCTTGCTTTCGGTCTTGGCAGTGGTCTGATACGTCCTGCGCCCGGTACTTGGGGCACCATGATGGGGTGGCTGATTTGGGGGCTGTTATTGGCCCATCTTTCAGACACAGGTATTGCCGTGGCTTTGGCGGTCAGTTTTCTTTACGGTTGCCTGAT
>CAYTSJ010000465.1:0-1906 GCA_964440385.1 uncultured Pusillimonas sp.
GGGGGGGCCTGTGCGCTCTCGCACCTTGCTAGTTTTTGGTGTGACTTCTCAACATATCAACTGCTTATTTTCTACTCCGGTGCCTGCCTCACCGGAGCAGCAGCCCGCATCTTTCGCACAAGAGATGGCTCGCGCATCGATGCCGAAAGAGTCAGATGGCTAATCTGTCCCTCAGTCGTTGTTGGCTAAAAGCCTTGCTGCCGGCTGGGGCCGGAGTCGTCGTCCTGACGGTCGGAGTGTTGTTCAGCTCCGTGGCCGCAGCACAGACGGCAGCAGGAGCCTTACCCGTGTTAATAGGAACGGGCTCAGGTGGTAATAGCTACTCTGTGCCTATTCAGACATTGCTATTTTTCACGGCACTGTCTTTTTTGCCTGCGGTACTTCTGTTGATGACGGGTTTTACCCGTATTGTGATTGTCTTGTCATTGTTGAGGCAGGCTATCGGTACCCAGTCAGCTCCACCAAATCAGGTGATTATTGGTCTATCGCTTTTCCTGACGATGTTTGTGATGGGGCCAACGCTAGATCGTGTCTATCAAGAAGCCTATTTACCTTATACGAACAACACCCTGGGTTTTGAGCAGGCTTTGCAAAAAGCCGAAGCACCTATGCGTGAGTTCATGTTGAAGCAAACACGCCAATCAGACTTCGCACTTTTCTCTCGGCTGGCTCGTCTCAATCCAGAGGTGACAGCAGAAACGGCACCCTTGCGCGTTTTAGTACCTGCGTTTGTAACGAGTGAGTTGAAGTCAGCGTTCCAGATTGGATTCATGATCTTCATCCCGTTTTTGGTGATTGATATGGTGGTGTCCAGCATTTTGATGTCATTAGGCATGATGATGCTGTCACCGGTATTGGTCGCACTCCCATTCAAGCTGATGCTTTTTGTTTTGGCTGACGGATGGAACCTGCTTTTGGGCTCTTTGGCAGCCAGTTTCGTTACTTGATTGAGGGGTTCTGGCATGACATCCCAAATGGTTTTGACCCTCGGGCGAGATGCCTTGACCTTGCTGCTCATGATCTCCATGCCTGTGTTGGGAGTCGTGATGGCGGTTGGTTTGCTCGTCAGCATCTTTCAAGCGGTCACACAAATCCATGAGGCAACGCTGGCGTTTGTGCCCAAGCTGATCGCCGCCATGGTGGTCTTTGCCATCGCCGGGCCGTGGATGATTAGCACCTTGGTGGATTACTTGCGCAGAACGATTGAATCGATTCCTTCTGTGATTGGTTAGCACAAGGATTTCAGGGCCGTGATTACTTTCAACGAGGCACAGTTGATGGCGTGGCTGTCTCCTGTGCTTTGGCCTTTTTTACGCGTTCTGGCTGTTTTTACCGTAGCTCCTATTTTCTCCATGCGCGTGATACCCACGCGGGCGAAGGTCGGCTTGGCTTTTCTGGTTGCAGTGTGCGCGCAAGGGATCCTGCCTGAACAACCGATTGTCGATATCAACGGACGTGAGGCCATCGGAGTCTTAGTGCAGCAGGTGGTCGTCGGGTTGGCGATCGGCTTCGCCGTGCGACTGGTGTTCTCGTCTGTGGAGTTGGCTGGAGAAATCATTGGCCTCCAGATGGGGCTCAATTTCGCATCATTTTTTGATCCCACCAGCAATGCCCAAGTCAGTGCAGTGGCCCGTTTTTTTGGAAATATCGCAATGTTGTTGTTCATTGCGATCAACGGCCACTTGTTGGTAGTTCTGGCAGTAGTGAAGAGTTTTGAGCGATTTCCCGTGAATGGGAATTTTTTAGCAGCTTTAAATCAGATGCGTTTGTATGAGCTGGGCGCTTCGCTGTTCTCCAGTGCTTTATGGATTGCGCTGCCTATGATTGCGCTACTGCTGTTCGTAAACCTTACCTTGGGCGTTATTTCGCGAGTAGCGCCGCAAATGAACATTTATGCGGTGGGGTT
>CAYTSJ010000466.1:0-1905 GCA_964440385.1 uncultured Pusillimonas sp.
CGCTGTTGGGGTATGGCTGGCGAGTCAGTCGCAGTAACGCATTGCGAGCGACCTGGACCAGTGTCGGGCAGTCGGCGCCGGCCATGTGTTCGGCCGTGGTGCTGGCCATGTTTGCCCTCGTGGCGGTACTGGATTCGATTCACTATCGGCCTGTATTGCCGGCATCGAATGACGCCGCAGCTGGCAATGTGACGTATTCCCCGGTCGTGCGTTCTGCACTTGACGACCTGCTGTCATTGACGCGCATGAATCAGGCAGAAAAAACATTCTCGGCGCCTTTGGCGATCCGCCAGTTCACCAAAGAAACCTTGCTGGTCGATGGGCAGGCCGTACGCGACTACCCACGCCTTAAATCGGCGGGTCTTCAGCTTGAAAATGATAGCCAGCATCAGGCGGATCTGTGGCGCAGGACCGGGTTGGGCGTGTTGACTGGATTTGTGTTGTCTGCAGCACTGGCGGTAGTGTTGACGCTGGGTTTCGTCAGGAAAGCCGGTCGTTGGACGACCGCTTGGGCCTATTGGTGGCAGCGCGAAAGCGTCTTGCCCTGGCGGGCGATGTGGCTGACGGCGTCCGTGCTTCTGGTGTCGGGGGCCGTCATCGTCTGGCTCGGTGCCGATTACCACGTGCTGGGTACTGATCGTACGGGTAATGATGTGCTGCGTCAGTCATTGAAAAGCGTCCGTACGGCGATTGTGATTGGTACTTTGACGACCTTGGCTATGCTGCCCCCGGCGTTGCTGTTCGGTATTTCTGCGGGTTATTTCAAAGGGCGTGTTGACGATGTCATTCAGTATCTGTACACAACCCTGACGTCGGTCCCCGGCGTCCTGCTTATCGCGGCCTGCGTGCTGATGATGCAGGTTTACATCGACGGTAATCCCGAAGCCTTCCCGACGGTCGCTGCCCGGGCCGACTTGCGTCTTTTTTTGTTGTGCCTGATTCTGGGACTGACCGGGTGGGCGGGGTTGTGCCGATTACTCAGGGCCGAGGCTTTGAAGCTGCGCGAGCTGGATTATGTCCAGGCGGCCCGAGCTTTTGGGGTAGGGCACTGGCGCATCATGGTGCGGCATTTGTTACCCAACGTCATGCATGTTGTGCTCATCACCATGGTGCTGCAGTTTTCCGGTCTGGTGCTGTATGAAGCAGTACTGTCGTATCTGGGCATTGGCGTTGATCCCAGCATGGCGTCCTTTGGCACCATGATTGACGCGTCCAGAATGGAAATGTCTCGGGACCCCATGATCTGGTGGAACCTGCTGGCGGCCTTTGTGTTCATGCTGGCGCTGGTGTTGTCCGCCAACCTTTTCGCCGATGCAGTCCAAACTGCATTTGATCCACGCATGCGTCGATTGCGACCCTTGCGTGCAGGGCTCGTCCGTCGTCTTGGGGGTAAAACATCATGACCTTGGAGACTTCATCCAACCCCGCAGCGTTGTCGGTCGACGCCCTGACCGTGCGTTTGCAGACCGATGAGGGGGCACGCGATGCCGTACAGCAGTTGGCGCTGGCCGTCCAGAAAGGGGAAACCTTTGCGCTGGTGGGGGAATCCGGATGCGGCAAGAGCATGACAGCGCTGGCGCTGATGCGCTTGTTGCCCGAGGCGGCGCGCGTTGTCCAGGGCCAGGTCTGGGTAGACGGCCGGGACCTGAACAGGTTACCCGAAGCCGGCATGCGCCAGGTACGCGGTGGACGTCTGGCAATGGTCTTCCAGGAGCCTGCCACCAGCCTCAATCCGGTCATGACCGTTGGTCAGCAAATTCTTGAAACTTTGCAAACTCACACGGCTTACCGTGGTGTGCAGGCACGCGAGCGGGCGGTTTCCTGGTTGCTCCGGGTCGGCATCCCCGATGCACAAGCGCGGTTCGATGATTATCCCTTTCAGTTTTCAGGGGGGCAAAAGCAACG
>CAYTSJ010000467.1:0-1903 GCA_964440385.1 uncultured Pusillimonas sp.
GGCTGGGGACGTATCATCAATATTTCGTCAGTGAACGGCAGCAAGGGGGCGTTTGGTCAAACCAACTATTCTGCTGCCAAGGCCGGAATTTATGGCTTTACCAAAGCCCTTGCCCTTGAAACCGCCCGTAAAGGGGTGACGGTCAATTCGGTATCGCCAGGCTACATGGATACACCCATGGTGCGTCTGGTGCCCGAAGATGTTCTCAAAAATCAGATCATTCCCCAGATTCCCGTGGGGCGTTTGGGTCAGCCCACTGAAGTCGCAGCCCTTGTCACTTTCATTGCCAGTGAGGCCGCAGGCTTCATGACGGGTGAAAACGTCGCCATGAACGGCGGCCAGCACATGTACTGACCGCGAGTGCTCATGACTTCCCACCGATACGAGAAATTTGTACAGCTGGCAAAGGAAGGGGAACCGCACGTCTGTGCTGTGGCACACCCCTGCGATGAAACCTCTTTGGGGGCGGCGCTTGAGGCAGGCCAGATGGGGCTTTTTGTGCCCATACTGGTTGGCCCTGCCCGCCGGATTCACGACCTGGCTCAACAACACGGGTTTAGCCTTGAGGGCGTCGAGATTATCGATGCACCGCATAGTCATGCCTCGGCTGAGCTTGCTGTAGAGCAGGTTCAGTCGGGTCGTGCGACCCTGATGATGAAGGGCAGTTTGCACACTGATGAGTTGTTGCACGCCATTTTGTCGCATCAAGGTGGCTTACGCACCGGGCGCAAGCTGAGCCATGTGTTCATCATGGATGTACCCAACCACGATGATCTTCTGTTCATTACTGACGCAGCCATCAACATCCTGCCCGACCTTGAGACCAAGGCCGATATCATCAGAAACGCCATTGATTTGCACCATGCCCTGGGTATGGGTGTCCCCCGGGTGGCCATTCTCTCGGCGGTCGAGCAGATCACGGCCAAGATTCCCAGCACACTCGATGCGGCTGCATTGTGCAAGATGGCAGATCGGGGTCAGATTCAAGGGGGTGTTCTCGATGGCCCCTTGGCGCTGGATAACGCTATCAGCCCTGAAGCGGCAGCCATGAAAGGCATTGTTTCGCCCGTTGCGGGTCATGCCCAGGTGCTGGTCGTGCCAGACCTTGAGGCGGGCAACATGCTGGCCAAAAACCTGTCTTTTCTGGCTGGTGCCAGTGCGGCCGGGGTGGTGATGGGTGCCAAGGTACCGGTCATCCTGACCAGCCGTGCCGATTCATCCGAAACGCGCCTGGCCTCTTGTGCCGTGGGTGTGCTGGTGGCTCGATGGCGTGAGCGTAATGCAGTCAAGGTGGCCAAGTGACGTCCCTTTTTCTGGTTGTCAATGCGGGCAGTTCCAGTCTTAAATTTCAGGTTTTCGAGCAGGACAGCCCTCGTACCATCGCCAAGCTGATGGGGGGGCAAATATCTGGCATTGGAACAGGCCGGCCGCATTTCAAGGTCACTGACGACCAGCAGATCCATCGCGTCAATCGAGCGCTTGAAGCTGCGGAAGTATCTACACCAGAGGCGGCTCAACGATTGCTGCTAGATTGGCTGGATAGGCAACTGTCCTCCAGGCCGGTGGCTGTCGGACATCGCATCGTGCATGGTGGTCCGCATTATGCCAGCAGTGTCATTCTGGATGATGACATCATTAACCAGCTTGATGCCCTGATTCCTTTGGCACCTTTGCATCAGCCCCATAACCTGTCTCCGGTTCGCGAGATCTCGCGTCGATGGCCAGGTGCATTGCAGGTAGCTTGTTTTGACACGGCATTTCATCGTAATCACGCCGCGGTCATAGATCGTTTTGCTCTGCCCGAGCGCTTCTATGAACAGGGTGTGCGTCGATATGGCTTTCATGGGTTGTCGTACCACTACATTGCCAACGCCCTGAAACGTTATTATCCAGACGAGGCAAA
>CAYTSJ010000468.1:0-1901 GCA_964440385.1 uncultured Pusillimonas sp.
GAAGCGACCCCCGAGACCTTCTGGGCTCGTCTGGCCCAAGAGAACCTGACCTGGACCAAGCCTTTCACTCAGGTGCTTGATCAGTCGAATCCGCCGTTTTACAAGTGGTTTGCCGACGGCGAGCTCAACGTTTCTGAAAACTGCCTTGATCGCCATCTGGGCACTGAAACAGAACACAAAACAGCCATTATTTTCGAGACTGACGGAGGTGATGTCTCGCATGTGACCTACCGCCAGCTTTACGAGCGTGTTTGTGCCTTTGCCAATGGCTTGAAGTCGTTGGGTTACCAAAAAGGTGATCGTGCCATTATTTATTTGCCGATGTCGGTTGAGGCTGTCGTGGCCATGCAGGCCTGTGTTCGTCTGGGTATCACGCACTCGGTGGTGTTTGGCGGGTTTTCTTCAAAAAGTATCCACGAGCGTCTGGTCGACGTTGGGGCTTCGCTGGTCATTACGGCCGACGAGCAAATGCGTGGCGGCAAGGCTATTGGCCTTAAGCCGGCCGTTGACGAAGCGTTAACCATGGGTGGTTGTGAAGCAATCCGTCATGTGGTTGTTTACCGTCGCACAGGCGGAAATGTTCAGTGGCATGAAGGCCGCGACGTCTGGATGCATGATGTCGTGAAAGGGCAGTCCACTGAATGCGCAGCGGTTGCGGTCAATGCCGAACATCCCCTGTTCATTTTGTATACCTCGGGCTCGACAGGTAAACCCAAGGGAGTACAACACTCTACGGCAGGTTATCTGTTGTGGGCACTCTTGACGGTCAAGTGGTCATTTGATGCGAAACCCTCTGATGTGTACTGGTGTACCGCCGACGTTGGCTGGATCACCGGGCATACCTACATCGCGTATGGCCCTCTGGCTGCCGGCTTGACCCAGGTCATGTTCGAAGGCGTTCCCACCTATCCTAACGCCGGTCGTTTCTGGGAAATGATCCAGCGCCACAAGGTGACGGTATTCTATACCGCACCCACGGCTATCCGCTCGCTTACCAAGGCGTCTGAAGTTCAGCCCGAATATCACCCGCGTAACTACGATTTGAGTACATTGCGTCTTATCGGGTCTGTCGGAGAGCCTATCAACCCTGAAGCCTGGATGTGGTATTACAAAGAGGTCGGTGGCGAACGCTGCCCGGTTCTGGATACCTGGTGGCAAACTGAAACCGGTGGCCACATGATCACTCCGTTGCCCGGGGTTACGGCCCTTAAACCGGGTTCATGTACTATGCCTCTGCCGGGTATTGCCGCCGCCATTGTCGACGAGACGGGCGGGGATGTTGAAAACGGCATGGGGGGTTTCCTGGTCATCAAGAGGCCCTGGCCTGCCATGATCCGCAATATTTGGGGTGATCCGGAGCGCTTCAAGAAAAGTTATTTCCCCGAAGAGCTTAAAGGCTATTACCTTGCAGGCGATGGCGCCCAGCGCGATACCGATGGTTATTTCTGGATCATGGGGCGGGTCGACGATGTGCTCAACGTCTCAGGCCACCGTTTGGGCACCATGGAAGTCGAATCAGCGTTGGTGGCAAACCCGCTGGTCGCGGAAGCGGCTGTTGTCGGGCGTCCTGATGACACCACTGGCGAAGCCATTGTGGCTTTTGTGGTCCTGAAAGGTAGTGTGCCTGAAGGTGAAGAGGCGGTGAAGGTCGCTAAACAGCTGCGTGACTGGGTGGCTAAGGAAATTGGCCCTATCGCCAAGCCCAAAGACATTCGTTTTGGTGAAAATCTTCCCAAAACACGCTCTGGCAAAATCATGCGTCGCTTGCTGCGTATCGTGGCCAAAGGTGAAGAAGTGACTCAAGATGTCTCCACCCTTGAAAACCCGGCTATTCTCGGTCAGCTCTCCAAATCGGTCTAGTTGTTCTGCGTAAAGCTGATTTCTGGTTTCGCCCGGTTACC
>CAYTSJ010000469.1:0-1900 GCA_964440385.1 uncultured Pusillimonas sp.
CACGGGGTGGTGGGTTTGACCAAAGTCACAGCGCTTGAAAATGCAGGTAATGGCATCACAGCTAACGCAATTTGCCCAGGCTGGGTTCGCACGCCGTTGGTCGAACGCCAGATTGAAGCCCTTGCTGCTAAACACGGAACTGATATTGAAACTGCGGCCAAAGGTTTGCTGGAAGAAAAACAGCCTTCGCTGCAATTTGTCACGCCAGAGCAGCTTGGGGCGACAGCGGTTTTCTTGTGTTCTGACGCCGCAGCCCAGATGACTGGTACCAGTGTGTCGATGGACGGCGGCTGGACAGCCCGATAATCAAAGGATTCGACCATGCTGGTTTTGCTCTCGCCTGCCAAAAAGCTTGACTACGATTCCCCGGTTCGCACAACCCAACAATCACAGCCTCTGTTCGTCCCTCAAGCCCAAGGGCTGATTGATGTCCTTCGGCATAAATCGGCATCCGAGGTTGCACAACTGATGGACCTGAGTGATGCCTTGGCGAAATTGAATGTCGAGCGATACCAGGCCTGGGAGCCACGATTTACCCAAGCCAATTCGCGTCAGGCGGTTTTGGCCTTCAATGGCGATGTCTATGAAGGCCTTGAGGCCGCCACGCTGTCAGATGACCAGTTGTTATGGGCTCAGGAGCATCTTGCCATTCTCAGCGGGCTTTACGGCGTACTAAGGCCGCTTGATTTGATGCAACCCTACCGGCTTGAAATGGGAACGCGTCTTGAAACCCCTGCGGGCAAGAATCTTTATGATTATTGGGGCTCACAAATTGCCGACTACCTGAATCAGCGTCTGGCACAGCAAGGCGCGGACATCCTCGTCAATCTTGCTTCAGAAGAGTATTTCAAGTCGGTGAATTTGAAAGCCTTGAAAGCCAAAGTCGTCCAATGCGTTTTTCAGGACGAAAAAAATGGTGCCTGGAAGATCATCAGTTTCTATGCCAAGCGCGCTCGCGGTCTGATGGCACGTTACATCATTGATCATTGTATTGATACTCCCAAGGCACTTGAAGGGTTTGATGTCGACGGGTATGCCTTTGCCCCTGAGGTTTCAACAGATCTGAAACTGGTATTTCGTCGGCCAGAACAATGACTGGCTTTGGCATGAGTAACGCATCCCGCATTTTTCTGTTTTTTTCTTTCGGGTATTTCGTTTCTTATCTCTATCGTGGCGTCAATATTGGCTTTTCAGGCTTTTTGACAGCAGAGATGGGGTTGTCAGCAGCCGATCTGGGGATGTTGACCAGCCTGTATTTTTTGGGTTTTGCGCTAACCCAGATTCCTGCTGGCGCGGCGCTGGATACCTGGGGGCCACGAAGGGTTAACGGGGTCTTGGTACTGTGTGCCGCAGTGGGATCGGTCATCTTCGGGTTGAGTGATTCCATGTTCAGCCTCATGGTCGGACGCTTCATTATTGGTGTCGGTGTTGCCGTGTGTCTGGGGGCCGCGCTGCAGGCAATGGCGTTTACTTTCCCTAACCATCGCTTGCCGATGATCAATGGGGCGGTTGTGGCCATCGGTGGCCTCGGGGGTGCCGTTGTCGGGACCCCGCTGTCTCTGATGCTGGATATCGTCACCTGGCGCAGTGCCAGTTTATGGCTGGCAGCAATAACGGTGCTGGTGTCTTGCTTGTTGTTGTTTGGCGCCAAAGATACTGGCCCTTTGCATGGTCGTAAACGATCCTCCATGAAAGCCCAGCTTGAGGGTACGGTGGAAATCGCCAGCAACAGGATTTTTTGGCAAATCCTCTTGTTTCCTTCGCTGGTCGCGGGTACTTTTTACGCAGTGCAGTCGCTTTGGGTGAAACCTTTTTTGCTGGATGTCAGTCAGCTGCCGGCCTCGACCGTTGACGGATTAGTTTCGTTATTGGGTATTTCTGCGGTTGTCGGCAGTGCGGC
>CAYTSJ010000470.1:0-1893 GCA_964440385.1 uncultured Pusillimonas sp.
CATCCAGACGGCCAGGTCAAGGCGTTTGCGATTGCAGGCACCAGCCTGCTGTCGGTGTATGCCGTCGCATCAATAACGCAGATTATGCTGGATCGCAACAATACGCTTTTGTTTTTTGTATTCAGCTTTGCTGTGCTATTTAATATGATGCATGCGAGAGTAGACACGTTACATAAACAATAACCGCCATAAATTGCCTGTTTGAACAGGCTTCATCATGCTTCCAAACATCCCCATTTACGTCATCACCCTGCCAGAATCAAAAGATCGTCAGCAGGCCATAAATAGACAGCTGTCTGCCTTGAACCTGCCTTTTACCTTTTTTGACGCGGTTGACGGCAGAAAAACGCCTGATCACCCGCTGTTCAAGAAATATAACGACAAGAAACGGGTGTGGCGACGGGGTAAGGCGGCGGCGATGCGGCCGTCACAATTAGGGTGTTTTGCAAGCCATTATCTACTGTGGCAGCAATGCGTGGCGGACGGCAAGCCAATCATTGTTCTGGAAGATGATGCGACGCTACTGGAGCCGTTTGCGCGCTTCTATGAGCGTATGCACGAATTTGCCAAACATCATGACCTGATGTGGCTGCACTCGAATAGCAAAAGAGAGCGCATGAAGGGGCGCGTGCTGGAAAATACGGCTGGCTTCAAGGTGGTGCGTTTTCCTAAGGGCTATACCATCACGGTGGGTTACATGCTGACCCCGAAGGGGGCCAGTACGCTGTTGGCCCATGCCCAGGAATGGGTATACCCGGTCGACATTACGATGGATCGATTTTTTGAACACCATCTGGACTGCGTCAGTGTTGAACCTTTTGTGGTGGGGCATGACGAGGGGTTTGAGTCGGCCATTAACCCGGTGAATGCGCAGCCCCAGCGTCGAACCTTTGCTGAGCGTGTGCGCCGGGAGTTTTACAGCTTGGTCGATACGCTAAAGCGCACGGCTTATAACCTGCGGTTCGTGGTCGGGGCGTGGTTTAAGGGTATCGGGCGGTAAAGTCTCCCTGCCCCTTCGCAACTGTTGGGAAGCGTCACTGACCACGCCATGCGGGCGGCGCAATATCTAACGCCACAACTGATACACATACTTCCTTCGAAACTTCTCCCAGCCGTGCAGAAACGCTTGTATGGGTGCGGGCCACCGCCCTTCAAGGGTGCTGTTGAATAAACCCCGCTTGGTGCCCTGTTCAACCACGGTGGGCTCAAGCCACAGTAGTTGTATCCCCAGTTCCTTGTCCATTTGATCAAAGGCGTTATCAATGGCGTTGGCCATTTTGTGGGTGGCGATCCAGTCCAGCCGCATTTGGGCCGCTTTTTTGCCGATGATGTACGAGTCAGTGAATCGGCCTTTTCTTCCGGGGTACAGGTATTGCCCTTTTCTGCGCTGGCTGCGGGGGGTGTACCAGTTGCCCCCGTTGCCAATGAAAGTGACGCACGCAGTATCGGCGTAGTTTTGCTTCAGCTCGCGCAGGGCGTTTTCGACACCTTGCCGGAAGTTTTTATGCAAGATGGCATCGTCTTCCAGCACCAGGCAATAGTCCCACCCGCGAGCAACAACGCGTTGCAGGATGGCAATGTGCTTCAGGCCGCACGATTTGTGGCCGTTGGTGAGGTTGGGGTTGGGCAGGTAGTACTGTGCGTCCAGCTCGGGGGTAATTTCATCGGCGTCGTGTTCAAAAATGAATTCACCGGTCAGGCCAAAGCGCTTCAGCTCGCGCTCGATGTGGGCACGACGTTCGGTGAATGATTTGGGGTTGACGATGCAGATCCCGTCCAGGCCCCAGGCGGCGGTGGTGATGGGTGGGGGGGTAGTGGTCATGGCGGTGCCGGGGTGGTTGGGGATGGTGGGATTATAGAGGCTGGCTTGCCTTGGATGGGAGTCGCTGAGTT
>CAYTSJ010000471.1:0-1871 GCA_964440385.1 uncultured Pusillimonas sp.
GTTGTTCTGCAACCTGGGCGACAAGATCGAAATTGACACCCGCACCGGCGAATATCGTAGCCGTGTCATGTAACTGACGCCCTTGACCGACCGCAAGACACTATTGCATGCGGTCGTCGTCAAGGTAATCAGGTATTGGCAGTACCGTGACGCCCTCCTCTGCGAGGGCTTCTCTTTCTGCAGGGGTTGCTGTGCCACGTATGGCACGCTCAGCGGTTTCCCCATGATGCATGCGCAAGGCTTCTTCAGCAAAACGTGGCCCAACGTTTTCTGTATTGCGCACAATTTCACGCACTTTATGCAAAATTTGCGCCTGTAACTGAGCCAGTTGCCCGGTGTCAGGTGCTGCCAAGGCTCTATCTGCAAGCGGAGCGGCCGCAGGTATGACAGCCGGTGCCGAAGGCGAAGCCTGAACGGGTTCAGGCAAATGTCGATCACGACTGCGGCTGATCCGCGACGCCGTGAGTTTCTTGACCACGTTCTGGCTGTTGCATACGGGGCACGACAACAAGCCACGAGCTTGCTGCGACTCGAAACTGTCGTCGGAACCGAACCAGCCTTCAAAGACATGGCCCTGCTCGCACTGAAGGTCAAATACTTTTAATGCCATAACGGCCTATTATAGTCGGCAGCCGGGGGGATGAAGACACGTAGCGCCATACGCCAACCGAGGCAATAAACACAGCATGCACCACAGGGCCAGAGGACTCCAGGACCCACCGGCACAGCAACGCTCAAAGCCTGGGCACAGCGGCCAGCAAACGCTGCGTTTGTTCGTGCCGGGGTGCCTGCAGTATCTGGGCCGTTTCCCCAATCTCGACAATCCGCCCCCCTTGCATGATAGCAATGCGGTCAGACAGATACTCGACCACACCAAAATTGTGGGTAATGAACAGGTAGGCCATGTTGAATTCCGTCTGCAATTCTTGCAACAACTGAATGATTTGCGCCTGAACCGAAACGTCAAGCGCCGACGTGGGTTCATCACAGACCAGCACCTGAGGCTCTACGGCCAGCGCACGCGCAATGGCGATACGCTGACGTTGCCCACCCGAAAATTCGTGAGGGTAACGCCGAACCGTATCCGCCGGTAAACCGACGCGATCCAGCAGTGTGCTTACGCGTTGATGGCGATCCGATCGGGACAATTCAGGGCGCAACGCAGCGATCCCTTCTTCCAGAATGTCGCCCACCAGCATGCGCGGGTCCAGCGACGCATAAGGGTCCTGGAAGACAATCTGCAGCCGACGTCGCAATACCTTCAGACGGGCACCGGTCGCCATCAGTAAGTCATCGTCGCCCAGTTTGGCATGACCGCTGATCTGCGCGGTCTTGTCGAGCAGGCGCAGCAGTGCCTTGGCGGTGGTCGTTTTACCGCAGCCCGATTCCCCCAGCAAGGCCAGTGTTTCACCAGCCCGCAGTTCGAACGACAAGTCGTCAACCACCCGGTGTTGTGATACCACACGACGTAACAGCCCGGTGCGCTTTGGATAGCTGACGCACAGACTCCGGACTGACAAAACGATGGGTGCGTGCGCCAGCGTTTTGGGGACAGCCGGTTGGGCTGCTGACGGTTCGGAACCCAACAGAGACTGACCACGCTTGCTGAACGACGGAATCGCTGCCAGCAAGGCCTTGGCATAAGGGTGACGCGGTGCGGCAAAGAAATCATTGGCGGACCGGGTTTCGAGGATCTGTCCTGCCTTCATCAACGCGACATGATCGGCCACCTGTCTTACCACCGCCAGATCATGCGTAATCAATAAAATGGCCAGACCCATTTCCTGCTGGATCTGAGACAGCAAGGCCAAAATCTGACCCTGTACGGTCACATCCAGCGCCGTTGTCGGCTCGTCGGCACTGAGCACTTC
>CAYTSJ010000472.1:0-1869 GCA_964440385.1 uncultured Pusillimonas sp.
GACACAAGGTGCGGAACAGCGACCAATCTGGTTCAACAGGCAAGGCCGGGACCGGTGTGCGTAAACGGCATCTTCACAGGTGCGCAGGCGAAACACCTTTTGCAGGATTTGTATAGTTTCGCGAACGGCCCAACTATTCGGGTAAGGCCCAAAAAACCTGCCCTTACCCGAGGTGCTGCCCCGATAGTAGGCAATGCGCGGTGCCTCGTGCGCGCTGACCTTGAGATAAGGGTATGACTTGTCGTCACGAAACAGGATGTTGTAGCGTGGATGAAGACGCTTGATAAGATTATTTTCAAGCAGCAACGCCTCAGCCTCGGTACGGGTGACCGTAACCTCGATTCGCTGAACCCGCGCAACCATATGGGCAATTCGAGGGCTGGCCAGATTCTTCTGAAAGTAAGAAGACACGCGCTTTTTCAGATCGCGGGCCTTGCCCACATACAGCACCTCGTCGTGTTCATCGATATGTCGATAAACACCTGGCAAATTGGGTAAATCAGCCAGAAATGATTTCAGATTGAAGGTCTCGGGCATATTGATAACGCGCCTGGCTTTGCAAAGTGGTCCAATCGGGCGAAGATACCCTTGGCATCAGGCCGCGAATTCTGCGCAGTGAAGCGGGCGACATATCATGCTGCAAGCGCTGCAAAAGTTCGTCAGCCATTTCAGGGTGATTACACACCAGAACCATGTCGCAACCCGCATCCAGGGCGGCCTTGGCACGATCAAGAATATCACCGGCAACAGCCGCTCCGGCCATTGTCAGATCGTCCGAGAACACCACCCCGTCATAATTCAGGTGCCCGCGCAACACCGTATTGATCCAGTAATCAGAGAAGCCGGCGGGTTGTGAATCAACCTGGCTGTAAATGACGTGCGCAGGCATGACGGAGGGCAAGACCATATCGCCCAACCAACCGTACGGGGCGGCATCTTCGCGCATGATGTCTTCGAAGCTGCGTTCATCGACAGGAATATCGTGGTGAGAATCCGCCTTGACATAGCCATGTCCGGGAAAATGCTTGCCGCAGGCAGCCATACCCGCCAGCTGCAAGCCCTGTATAAGGGCACGTGCCAGCATCGCCACAATTTGCGGTTCACGATGAAAGGCACGATCACCAATCACTTCACTCTCGCCATAATCAAGATCAAGCACGGGGGTAAAACTTAAATCAACACCACAGGCACGCAATTCGGCCGCCAACACATAGCCCGTTTCAGTGGCCAGACGCATGGCGGCAAGCGAGTCATCATTCCAGATTTCACCCAAACGGCGCATGCTGGGCAAAGGCGTAAAACCATCGGAACGGAAACGTTGCACACGCCCCCCCTCGTGATCTACCGCGATCAACAAGGGCTCATCACGAGCCGCGTGAATGGCTTGGCATAAAGAGGTCAACTGCGCGCGATTTTCGAAATTGCGTGCAAACAAAATAACGCCACCTACCAGCGGATGCTGCAAGCGGGTCATTTCATGTTCGGTCAGTTCGTAGCCCTGCACATCCACAATGACGGGGCCGGGGGGCAAAATTGCCGCCATGGTTTTACTCCTGTTGCCCGAAGGCGTTTTGGGTTTCGACCACGGCAAATGCCGTGACCATGTCTTTTTCGTCGCTGACTGAAATATGGGCGGCGCCGTATCGCAAGGCATACCAGCTGGCTAAAGGCTCGTTCAACACGACCTCGGGTTTACCCCCTGGAGCATTGACCACTTCCATGCGACGCCAGCTCATGGGGGCATGCATACCCAGACCAATCGCTTTTGAAAAAGCCTCTTTTGCCGCAAAGCGGGTTGCCAGATAACGCAGGCCGCGTTGCTCATCGCGGGCTTTTCTGCGCAAGAAAACCGGCCATTCCTGCTCACCC
>CAYTSJ010000473.1:0-1867 GCA_964440385.1 uncultured Pusillimonas sp.
TACGCCGGTTGCAAGACCAGGGTGGCGTGGCTGATGTCGTCATGACCGACGCTGCGACGCATTTCATCACCACGACCACGTTCCAGGCCTTGTCAGGGCGACCGGTCTACACCAGTGCCTGGGATACGCGTATGCCCAACAGCATGGCACACATCAACCTGACACGCGGCGCAGATGCCATACTTGTTGCGCCCGCCAGTGCCGACCTGATCGCCAAGCTTGCGCACGGTATGGCCGATGATCTGTTGACAACCTTATGTCTGGCCCGGGGGGCATGCCCTTTGTTGGTGGCACCCGCCATGAACCGCGAAATGTGGGAACATCCCGCCACACAGCGCAACATCAGGCAACTGATACAAGATGGGGTTGTGGTCCTCGGACCAGGCTGCGGGGATCAAGCCTGCGGTGAAACCGGTGATGGTCGTATGCTGGAACCCCACCAGCTATTAACTGAACTGATTGCCTTTTTCCAGCCCAAAGTTCTTGCGGGGAGGCACGTTTTATTGACTGCCGGCCCCACTGCTGAACGTATCGATCCGATTCGTGTGATCAGCAACCGATCCTCGGGCAAGACTGGCTATGCACTAGCCCAGGCCGCCCGTGAAGCTGGCGCCAAGGTCACACTCGTGTCCGGTCCGACGGCGCTACCATGCCCTTGGGGGATTGAACGCATCGACGTCGAAAGTGCCCGTGAAATGCATACTGCTGTGATGCAACGCGTCTACGAGGCTGATGTCTTCATCGCCGTGGCTGCCGTAGCCGATTGGCACGTCGCCAACACTTCCGAGCATAAAATCAAAAAAATCGAAGGTCAGTCTGCATCGGCCCCGCCGCCTATTCTTTTCGCACCTAACCCTGATATTCTGGCCGAGGTTGCCGCACTGCCTGACGGCCCCTGGTGTGTCGGGTTCGCTGCTGAAACCGAGAATCTGCATGAGTACGCTGCGGCCAAACGTCGCCGTAAAGGTATCCCTTTGCTGGTCGGCAACCTGGCGCAAGAAGCCATGGATGCTGATTCAACCACCTTTATCTTGTTTGATGACACCGGAGCCTACCCGCAGCCAAGGCAGCACAAGCGTCAGGCCGCTCGTAGCCTGATTCAGGCGATTGCGCAGCGTTTGCCGCCAGCCTGAACATCACTCAAACACAACACTGCTTTTCATTTTCCGGCGCGCCATGGACCAGATCGTCAACGAAGTTACCCTGTTCATCAACACCCACCAGGAATGGGCTGCATTCATTCTTGGTATTCTGGCCATGGGTGAATCTCTGTTGATTGTCGGGCTAGCCATACCCGCTACAGCCGTCATGCTGGTTGTCGGAGGGCTGGTTGGCAATGGCACATTGGAGCCTGTTCCAGTGCTTATCTGGGGTATTATCGGAGCCGTCGTCGGGGATGCCATTTCGTACTACATTGGCCGTCTGCTCGGCCCAAAAATCATCCACCGGTGGCCACTGAACAAGCAGCGTCGTGCGGTGGCCCGAGCTCGCCACTTCTTTTACCGGTACGGTATCTTGTCAATTTTTGCAGGTCGATTTCTTGGGCCTTTACGCGCCATTCTGCCTACCGTGGCCGGCGTGATGAAAATGCGACACGCCCGCTTTCAGGCCGCTAACGTGCTTTCAGCCATCGTCTGGATCCCGGTCATGTTGTTACCGGGTTACCTGACGGGAAAAAGCCTCGGCGCACTGAGTGCGGGAAGCACCAACGCAGGCCTTTTCATCAGCTTTATCATTTCCGTGTTCATTGCAGTCTGGATCATGCTGGTTCTGGTACGCAAGCGCAAAACCCGTAACATCAGTGAAGATGTCTGACCCATGAAGAAAATTGCCCTCAAAATTCTTGACCCACGCATGAAAGACAACC
>CAYTSJ010000474.1:0-1856 GCA_964440385.1 uncultured Pusillimonas sp.
GCCTTGGCTTGCACCTTGCCAGACAACGCGGGTAGCAGACGCTCAATACCACGTGCCAAGCCGGTAGATACCGGAACGATTGACTGCATTGCCGAACGGGTGCGTCTTAAATCGGTGTGGTGGTAGCCATCAATAAGAGGCTGGTCATTCATGACCGAATGCAGCGTGGTCAGGAAGGCATGGGACAGGCCCCACTGCGCATCAATATATTGAAGCAATGGAACCACGGCATTCGTGGTGCAGGAAGCATTTGAAACCAGCTGCTCGGAACCGGCAAGACCAGTTTCGTTGAAGCCATACACCACGGTGTAATCCACATCGGCTGCACCTTGCCCCGGATGTGACAAAAGCAACCGGGGGCAACCCGCGTTGATGAAACGCATGAGTTCATGCCGGGCACCATACTGCCCCGAACACTCAACGACCAGATCCACTTTATGTGATCGCCAGTCAATGGCTTCGGGTTGATGTTGATGGGTGACTGGAATGGTGCGACCATTGATCACAAGCGCTTCTTGTGTTGCATGAACGCTGCCGGGAAACACGCCGTGCGTCGAATCAAAACGTGACAAATAGGCCATGCTTTCAAGGTCAGAAGGCTCGTTGATCAGGACGATCTGGAATTGCTCTTCGAGCCCGGCTTCATAGAGGGCCCTTAAAAAGCAGCGACCAATTCGACCGTAACCATTGATAGCGATGCGCAGCATGGAGCTCATGAAATAAAGAAGCCTTGAAAATCAGAAAGTGACAGAAAATCCGCCATCGACCACGATGGTGTGGCCGTTGACATAAGAAGCGCTAGGCGAGGCAAGAAAGACTGCCGCCCCGGTAATTTCATCGGGTTGAGCCCAACGGCCCAGCGGGTTTCTGCCAACCACAACCGGGCCTTTGACGGGGTCGGCGGCAAGCTCACGGTTGCTTTCGGTCGCAAAAGTACCCGGTGCAATCCCGTTACTGGTGATCCCGTAAGGGCCAAACTCTACGGCCAGGCTATGAACCAGCCCCTGAAGCCCGAGTTTTGCGATGGGATAGACCGCATCTCCAGGTCGGGCCAGCGGTCCTGCGATTGAGGTCAGACTGATGATACGCCCGTTATTTACCCTGCTGGTTAGCATGGCCTGGGCCGCCAGTTTCGAGAGCTGGATGGCCGACACCAGATTGACCTGAATCATACTGGTAATGTCATGCAATGATGAGGCCGTCAGAGCCTTCCGAATACGAATACCGACATTATTGACCAGAATATCGGGCGTCCCCAATTTCCCTGCCAAACGCTCGTAAGCTTCAGCCTGCGACTCAAGATCACTGATATCGTGGACCCATCCATGAGACGTAAAACCGCTCTCACGAATCCGGTTGACGGCGCTATTGACTCTGTCAGGGTCGCGCCCATTAATCACCACAGTGGCACCGTACACCGCAAAAGCGCAGGCAATGGCATACCCCAAGCCCTGCGAAGAGCCCGTGACGATTGCAAGTTTATTCTTCAAAGAAAAGTCTGGCGCGTGCATAATGTGCAAACCCGTTCCAAGAAAAGCTGCCCTGTCGGGCAGCAAACGGTCTGGTTTAATTAAAACTGAAGGATATCAATGAAACTGTACTATTTGCCCGGCGCTTGCCCGTTGTCGACACAAATTGTGCTCGAATGGATGAATCTGCCCTACGAGTTACAGCCTGTTGCGCGCGAAGAGCTGAAGCAACCCGCATTTCTGGCCCTGAACCCTGTGGGTTCGGTTCCTGTATTCCAGGACGGTGATTTCACCCTGACACAAAGCGTCGCTATTGTTGAATACCTGGCTGATCTTCACCCCGAGGCCGGCTTGCTGGGTGCCACTGCAAAAGAACGTGCTGAAGTC
>CAYTSJ010000475.1:0-1856 GCA_964440385.1 uncultured Pusillimonas sp.
GGGGGCCCCCTGGTTCAAAATCCGTCATCTGGCCGATACCCACGGCCTTGTCGCCCTGTCCGCCAACTTCACACTGTATGGCGACATGAGCCATCGCATGATGAACATCATCGGGCAGTTTTCACCCCGGCAAGAAATTTATTCCATCGATGAATCTTTCCTTGATTTAACGGGTGTACCGGGGTCGGGTCGTGAGATCGGTACCGCCATCCGCAGTCGCATCAGGCAATGGATCGGTATCCCCACGTGCGTGGGTATCGGCCCCACCAAGACCCTGGCCAAGCTGGCGAATCATCTGGCCAAAAAAACACCCCGCTTGCTCGGCGTTTGCGACCTGGCGCAAGTCGACGACACCCGACGCTTGCGCGCACTGGCGCATGTACCGGTTGAAGAGGTCTGGGGCGTCGGCCGGCGTCTGGCACCGCAACTGCGTGAACTGGGTATTGCCACTGCTGCCGATCTGGCCTGCGCAGACGCCCGAGTGATTCGCGACAAGTTTTCAGTCGTACTGGCCAAAACCGCTGAAGAACTGGCCGGTTTGCCCCGGTTAAGCTGGGAAGAGGTGCCCGCCGACAAGCAGCAAATCATGTGCTCGCGCAGTTTTGGACAACCCGTACAGCACTTCGACGACCTGCTCGAGGCCTTAAGCGTCTTCGCTACCCGCGCGGCAGAACGGTTGCGCGTCCAACCCAGTGTCGCTGGCGCGATCTACGTGTTTGCCCGCACCAGCTTCTTTCGGAACGACCCGCCCTACTCTGGCAGTGTCGTTGTACCCCTGCCCCAGGCTACCGACGACACCCGCATCATGCTGCATGCCGTTCGCCAAGGGCTGAAACGTCTGTTCAAACCCGGTTTCAACTACGCCAAAGCCGGTGTCTGTTTACTGGACATCGAACCCTTGAACCGCGCCAACCCGCAGATGTCATTGTTCGAGCCTTTGCCTGACACCAAAGCACGCGACAGCACTTTAAAAATCATGCAGACCCTAGACAAGGTCAACCAACGCTACGGCCGGTCTACGCTGGTTCCTGCCAGCACACTGCATGACCATGACGCAGTCTGGTCCATGAAACAAGAACGCAAGACGCCGGCGTATACAACCGATTGGGGTCAACTTGTCGAGATCCGGCGGTAGCACAGCGCCAAAGATTCAGTAATAGCGAATGGCTTACTCAAGACATAAAACTCATCTCATGAGTCCATCCATTGCATAAAAGTAGTTTATAGACTACATTTAACCCATGATAGAGCTTAAACAAACTGAGACCTACAAAAAGTGGGAAGCTCGACTCAGCGACAAGCGAGCAAGAACCATCATCGCCACGCGCTTAATGCGCTTGGCGGAAGGGTTGCCAGGCGATATTGAAATGGAACGAAAAAAATGACTGAAAAACTGACAACCTATGATCCTGCCGTAGCTTTGGTAGATGATGAAGAAATTGCATTCTTTATGGCGGATGCTTTTGAAACGGGCGATTCAGCTTATATTGCCAAGGCACTTGGCGTGGTTGCCCGTGCAAAAGGAATGGCAGAAATCGCTAAGAAAACTGGGCTGTCCCGTGAACAACTTTACCGGTCATTCAGTGAACGTGGAAATCCTACGCTGAAAACCACTTTAGCTGTGATGCGAGCGCTTGGCATTGACATAACGACCAAGCCCCATGTCACAAGTTAAGAACACATGTAAATTCCCCCGACTTATCCCCACAAACTGTGAATAACCCTCGGGACAACCTCATGAAAAATCAGGTAACCATCGGCACTATAAGTATTTTTACGCGGCTGGGTTCACAATGCACAATGCACAGCACGGGCTCAAGACAAACGCGCCACCCCATGGGCAAGGCGCTTTGACA
>CAYTSJ010000476.1:0-1852 GCA_964440385.1 uncultured Pusillimonas sp.
AATGGGGTTCGGCGCCGTGATGACTCGGAGCGCTGCAACCACCAGCACAATGGCCAGCAGATAAAACAGAACAGATGAAAATGTCATGGTGATGTGGCCCTGGAATTATCGGTAAGGCGCATCAGCAGCGCGACGAGCAGCAATCTCGGGTTCGTAGCGGTCACCAATGGCAAGCAACATGTCTTTGGTGAAGTACAAGTCACCGCGTTTCTCGCCGTGGTACTCGTGGATATGGGTTTCAACAATCGAATCAACCGGGCAACTTTCTTCGCAGAAACCACAGAAAATGCACTTGGTCAGGTCGATGTCGTAGCGTGTTGTACGACGTGAGCCATCGGCACGTTCTTCGGATTCAATAGTGATGGCCATGGCCGGGCACACCGCTTCACACAATTTGCAGGCAATACAACGCTCTTCACCGTTAGGGTAACGACGCAAGGCGTGCAGACCACGAAAACGTGGCGAAGCCGGTGTTTTTTCTTGTGGATAACGGAGGGTGACTTTGCGCTTGAAAAAGTACTTGCCGGTCAGGCGCATGCCTTTGAGCATTTCAGAGAGCAGCAAACTTCCGAAAAAATCTTTAATTGCTTCCATAATTAACCCCTGCTGTCCCTTATTGCCAGATGTTCCATGGCGTTTGCATCCAGATCGCAACGACCAGCAGCCAGACACCGGTGAGTGGAATGAAGACTTTCCAGCCCAGACGCATGATCTGGTCGTAGCGGTAACGGGGGAACGTCGCACGGAACCAGATGAACATGGAAACGACGACAAACGTTTTGAGTCCTAACCAAAGCCAGCCTGGCACCCAGGTGAACGGGGCAATATCGATGGGTGGTAACCACCCCCCAAGGAACATGATTGAAGCCATCGCTGACAACAGAATCATGTTGGCGTACTCGCCAAGGAAGAACAGGGCAAACGCCGTACTGGAGTACTCAACCATGTGACCGGCAACGATTTCGGATTCACCCTCAACCACGTCAAACGGGTGACGGTTGGTTTCGGCCACGCACGACACCACATAGATGACGAACAATGGCAACAAAGGCAACCAGTTCCAGGACAGGAAGTTAATACCGCTGTCGGCAAACATGCCGCGGTCTTGGCCCCAGACAATCTCGCTGACATTCAAGGAACCCGAAACCAGCAAAACGGTAATCATGACAAAACCGATGGCCAGTTCGTAAGACACCATTTGCGCTGCAGCACGCATGGCCCCCAGGAAAGCGTATTTCGAGTTTGACGCCCAACCGGCCACGATGACACCGTAAACGCCAACTGAAGTAATCGCCATCAGGTATAACAAACCGGCATTGACGTTGGATAACACCAGATCGGGACCAAACGGCACGATAGCCCAGGCCGCCAAAGCGGGCATCAGTGTGACAACCGGCGCCAGAATGAACAACACCTTGTTGGCCTGGCCGGGTACTACCAACTCTTTGGTCAGCAGTTTGAATACGTCGGCGAAGGGCTGCAACAAACCGCGATAACCAACGCGGGTTGGGCCCAGACGAACGTGCATCGCACCGATCATTTTGCGTTCCCAGTACGTCAGGTAAGCTACACAAAGAATCACGGGCACGGCAATAATGACAATCTTGACCAAGGTCCAGATGACGTACCAGGCCGTCGGGCCTACCAGGCCCGTGCCAAAGGTCTCAAGCATTTTGAGCCATTCCATTTAGAGTCGCTCCACAGTGACTTGGCCGAACGCGCTTCCCAAACCCAAGGTTTCCGGAAATGCCAATGCAATACGCACCGCACCCACAGCAACATTGTCGTCAGGTTGTGCGACCAGTGTGATTTCGCCTGTTGCAGACTTGATACGCGCCTGATCACCTGCAGC
>CAYTSJ010000477.1:0-1850 GCA_964440385.1 uncultured Pusillimonas sp.
ATTTAGCCTGGATATCGTTATTCGCCAAACCCTAGCACTTTATCGCGAGATTCTTTGCAAATGACCGTTGCGATTACCGGTGCCACCGGCTTCGTGGGTTCCGCCTTAAGTGCCAAATTGACTGATTTAGGCGTCCGGGTGGCTCCAACCGTTCGACGTACAACCGGTTTGCCAAACGAAATTATCATTGGCGATTTGAGCGCGAGCGCATCAATGCATTGTCAAACAGCCCTGAGCGCGTGCGATGTCCTTGTACACTTGGCAGCTCGAGTGCATGTAATGCATGAGAGTGCGACAGATCCTCTTCAGGAATTTCGACAGGTGAATGTCAATGGCACTATGCGCTTGGCGAGTGAAGCCGCAGCCGCCGGTGTCCGCCGGTTTGTTTTTATCAGTTCCATCAAGGTCAACGGTGAAAATACACTCCCCGGCCATCCATTCTCCGCCGACCAAACACCCACGCCATCGGATCCGTATGGCATCACCAAGTGGGAGGCTGAGCAGCTGCTTCGCACCCTTGCAACCGAGACGGGCATGGAAGTGGTGATTATTCGCCCTGTCTTGGTTTATGGACCAGGCGTTAAAGCTAACTTCTTGCATTTGATGCAATGGTTGCATAGGGGTATCCCATTGCCTTTGGGAGCTATTCACAACAAGCGTAGCCTGGTAGCTCTGGACAATCTGGTCGATCTTATCATTACCTGCATCGACCATCCCAAGGCTGCTAACCAGACTTTCCTGGTTAGCGACGACGACGACTTGTCCACGACCGATTTACTACGCCGAATGGGTCAGGCACTGGGGAGGCCGGCACGCTTAGCTGCTGTTCCCGCCGGGATGTTGGTGATGGCAGCGGCAATATTGGGCAAGCGTGCCATCGCGCAGCGCTTATGCGGCTCGTTGCAGGTGGATATCCGCAAGACACGCGAACTGCTGGGGTGGAGGCCACCTGTCAGGGTCAACGAAGGATTACTCCAGACAGCTCATCACTTTATGATTCAAGCTAAATGTTTGCATGATTAAGCTTTCTATTGTACAGTGTGAGCTTCTTAGCTTTCATTTTTATTTATGAAACGTTTATTTGATTTGTTTTTTGGTCTCATTGCAGGCATCGTGTTGTTTGTGCCAATTATCGCAGTGGCCTTGGCGGTACGAATAACATCTAAAGGATCGGTCCTGTACTGGTCGGATCGCGTGGGGCGAAACAATACCCTTTTCCGCATGCCAAAATTCCGGAGCATGCGTACCGGCACACCTCCTGTCGCCACGCATCTGCTGCAAGATCCTACGTTCTATCTGACGCCGATTGGTTCCTTTCTGCGAAAATCCAGCCTCGATGAAATACCCCAACTGTGGAGCATTCTCGTAGGCGATATGAGCTTTGTCGGCCCACGCCCCGCACTCTTCAACCAGGACGACTTAATCGCCTTGCGCACACAGACAGGTGTACATGAACTGGTGCCGGGATTGACCGGCTGGGCGCAGGTTAATGGGCGAGATGAACTGCCAATTCCGGAAAAAGTGAAGTTGGATGTCGAATATCTGCAACGACAATCTTTTTTGTTCGACATCCACATCCTGTGGCTGACCTTTCTGAAGGTATTGTGGCGCGACGGGGTTTCGCACTGATGTAGTCAAGGTGGGGCCTCCGCCCTACTGCCTAAAGAAAATACAGCGCAATGATGTGGAACTATATCATCAGCAGACGTATGCCGCTGCCCTGGTGCATCCGGATTGTCGCACGATGATAACCTTCTCCCCAGAAATGCTTACCAGCCAGGACGGCTTGCTACGCTGATGTGCAAGTCAAAACATGACATTTCAAGAATATGAGCAAATATCTGCCACCT
>CAYTSJ010000478.1:0-1846 GCA_964440385.1 uncultured Pusillimonas sp.
CACGATGACCACCCAAAGGTACCAAAATACGCATCAACCAGAGATGAATGATGGGATCGGGATGTAACGCATTTGAGGTGTAGCGCGAAGAACGTCTTGCCATGATGGTTTCTCCTTTTTTTTGATAGAAACCATCATCCGGGTTTTTGCGACAGAATGTGTCGCATCGATTAAGTGCTTCTATCTATAAAGACACGAGTAGCGCATCCTCAGATCGGGAATATCAACATTGAGACAACGCGCCATAAATGGATTGTCGTCATGAGCAACAACTGGTTTACTGTCCTTTGGCTCGGTTACCGTCCCTCCTGTGTTAACTTGTAAGAACATCATGAGTTGGGTCGACGCCCACGCCAACTTGCCTACCCGGGCAAGTTGGATAGCGAATGCAAATGTGACTCCTTCCGGAGTAACCAAGTGGGAAGCGTCGGCCTCCACTTTGGAGGGCTTATTTGTTTTTAGATTCTGTTATTAACTCAGCCATCATCCAGGCGTATCTGGAAACGAATTACCGCGTACAAGTAGATCACTCTTTTACTTTGCACGTCGGAACGGTCAGTTCGGACCTGTTAAGGCTGTACGGACGACACAAAGTAGACTGCGCCGCTTTTATCACTGCTTGGAACCCATTCAGCCAGAACGTCAGCGAGGCTGAGAATCGAGAGCGGCAGCAGTTGCTAGCAACCGAACTTACCCGCCGTAATCTGAGCTTTTTCAAAGGAATCGGTCAGCACCCGTCGAACAACTGGATAGGCGAAGAGAGTTTTCTTGTCCTGGGTCTGAATCTTGAAGCAGCAAAAACGATGGGTATGCACTTCGAACAAAACGCTATCGTCTGGTGTGGCCCCGATGCACTGCCACAACTCATCGTTTTGAGATAACAAAGGGTTTGGTCTGGCCAACTAACGTATCCAGACTGGGGGGGTAATCCCCCCTTTAAACCGCAGTGATCAAAGGTAGAATTTCCACTACAAGGAAATTCACACAATGAAGCAATCGCGATTTACCGACAGCCAGATCATGGCGATCCTCAAGCAAGCTGAAGCGGGTACGCCCGTGCCGCAATTGTGCCGTGAGCATGGCATGAGCAGCGCTTCGTTTTACAAATGGCGCGCCAAATACGCCGGCATGGACACCTCGATGATGGCGCGTCTGAAGGAGCTTGAGACCGAAAACCGGCAACTCAAGAAGATGTATGCCGAAGAGCGTTTGAAGGCTGAAATGGTGCAGGAGGCGCTGAGAAAAAAGTGGTAGCGCCATCTCGACGCAAGGAGATGGCGCAAAACGCCGTTAAGCACTTTAAATCCAGTATCTGCCTGGCGTGCCAGGCGTTTGGCATCAGCGAGAGCGCCTACCATTATCAGGCCAAACACAACGACGAAAACGAGGTCATTGCCGACTGGCTGATGCGGTTGACAACGGCCCAACGCAACTGGGGCTTTGGCTTATGTTTCCTGTATTTGCGCAACATTAAAGGCTACCCATGGAACCACAAAAGGGTGTTCCGCATCTATCGTGAACTGGAACTGAATTTACGCATTAAGCCCAAGAAGCGACTGGTGCGCGAGCGACCAGATCCGCTGGGCACGGCGACGGATATCAATCAAGTCTGGTCCATTGATTTTATGCACGACCAGCTGACTGATGGGCGTGGGATTCGGTTGCTGAACGTTGTCGACGACTTTAACCGCGAGGGCCTTGGAATCGAGGTGGATTTTTCCCTGCCGGCAGAGCGTGTAACACGGGCCCTGGATCAGATCATTGAGTGGCGCGGTAAACCTGCCTGTATACGTTGCGACAACGGCCCTGAATAAATCGGCAAAACCATGCTTCAATGGGCTGCCAG
>CAYTSJ010000479.1:0-1844 GCA_964440385.1 uncultured Pusillimonas sp.
TTTCTTTTCGGCAGCGGCTTTTTTGGCCGCTTCTTCCTTAGCCTTGCGTTCAGCTTCCTGGCGCGCCAGAAGTTCACGACGCTCCTGGGCTTCCTTTTCAAGGCGCGCCTTTTCCAGTGCAATATCTGGTGCAACTTCGGGAGCAGGGGTTGGTGCTGGTTTTACGGCTGGTTTTGGTGCCGGTTCAGGCTCAGGTGGTGGAGGTGGCGCCGGTTGAGGTTCTGGCGTGGGTTCTGGCAAGGGTTCGGGAGCAGGTTGGGGCGCGGGTGTCTCTTCGGGGCTGGTTGAGTCTTGGGGTTCCTGAACTGCATTAGGTGAAACTCCGTTGGCCCAGAGCTCAACCTGAACCGGAGCGGGTGTCCGTGGCGATGACGTCAGCATGCCAACGAGCAACACCGCTACCAGTCCCAAGTGCGCCAGCATGGCGTAAATGAACCCGCGGCGCTCATCTTGCTGCTCGGGAGTTTGATGCGAGGACGATGACCCTAACCACTTCATATCAAAATTCGGTCATTTCCGTTTTGTGTCGTTAGTGGCACTTTGGTCAACCAGCAAACCCAGGCGGGCGATGCCGCTGCCACGCAATTTGTCCATCACTTCCATTACTTTTTCGTAGGGAACTTTGCCATCGGCCGAAATGACGACCGGAGTGTCGGTGGTGATACGTGATCGAACGGTATCCACCAGAGCATCGGCCGCGACGGGCTGAAACTCGGAGCCCGCGCTGCGCGATCGAAGTGAAAGCGTTCCTTTCTCGTCAATTTGAACCTCAAGTGGTTCAGAGGGAACCTCGGCAGCACGACCTACCGTAGGCAGATCGATCAAGCCCGGTGTGATCATGGGGGCTGTCACCATGAAAATCACAAGCAAAACCAGCATCACGTCGATATAAGGAACGACGTTGATCTCGTTTTTAAGCCGGCGACCTGAACGCCCCGAGTGACTGCGGTTTGATGCCATTAACGCACCTGACGTTGCAAAATATTGAGGAATTCGTCAATGAAACTGTCAAAACGAATCGACAATCGGTCAATCTCGTTGGTGTACCGGTTGTAGGCGACCACAGCAGGAATAGCAGCAAACAGACCGATAGCTGTGGCAATCAGAGCTTCGGCGATACCTGGTGCGACTGCAGCAAGGGTCGCTTGTGACGTACCGGATAACCCCAGGAAGGCATGCATAATCCCCCAGACCGTACCCAACAGACCAATGTAAGGGCTTACTGACCCGGCAGAAGCCAAAAAGTTCAAATGCGACTCAAGGTTGTCCATTTCGCGTTGATAGGTGGCGCGCATCGCCCGGCGAGGCCCATCAAGCAAGGCGTCGGTGCTGCTTGTGGCCCTGCGCGCTTTGATGAATTCGGTCATTCCGGCATCGAAGATACGTGCCAGTGCGCCATATTCGGAGGGACTGGATGAAACTGATTTTTGCAGGGCTGTCAGATCTCCACCTGCCCAGAAATCATCTTCAAAGAGTCGCGTTTGTTCGTGTGCACGTTTCAGTGCAGATCTC
This sequence comes from uncultured Pusillimonas sp., assembly GCA_964440385.1. Lineage (GTDB taxonomy): Bacteria > Pseudomonadota > Gammaproteobacteria > Burkholderiales > Burkholderiaceae_B > Neopusillimonas. The sequence continues at coordinate 1,513 of CAYTSJ010000479.1, forward strand.
TTGCTGAAGATGTATGTCCAGGACAGCACCGAAATGCCCACTAGAATGAGCATGACGATCTGGACCGGAATACTGGCGTCAAGAATGAGCGATACGATAGACAGGTCGCTGGAGGGCTGCATGGTTATTCGTGAACCTTTTCCAATAATGATTTAAGTTCGTCGGGCAAAGCGGCAGGACGCAAGGAGTCAGCGTCCACGCAACAAATCTGTATGTTTCCCTCGCACAGACGGGTTCCGTCAAGCGAAGCGGATTGAAAAAAATCGATAGAAGCACGACCGACCCGTGTAATCTGACTTTCAATCATAAGAAGGTCATCGAGTCGTGCCGGC
>CAYTSJ010000480.1:0-1841 GCA_964440385.1 uncultured Pusillimonas sp.
TTGACCGAAACCGGCAGGCGATGCTCGCGCAAGTGGTAGAAGAAGTCCAGCAGCATGATGTTTTTATCAGCAATTAGCGACGGCTGGCGCGAGCGATCGCGGCAAGGCGCTGCAGCAGCGTCAGGTCTTGCTCGTTTTTAAGCAAGGCGCCTGCCATAACGGGTAGATCGTGGTCTGGTCGCGCGATATCGTCTGCACTGAGGGACTCATTCAGCAGCAGGCGCAGCCAATCAAGGAATTCAGACGTAGAGGGTTTTTTCTTCAGGCCAGGGGCATCGCGCAAGGCAAAGAAGGTATCCAGTGCTGCGGCCAGTACGTCATGTTTGACGTTGGGATAGTGCACATTGACGATGTTTTGCAATGTGTCACGGTCTGGAAAATTGATGTAATGGAAAAAGCAGCGACGCAAGAAGGCGTCAGGCAGGTCCTTTTCGTTATTCGACGTAATAATGATTAGTGGACGATGCTTCGCTTTAATGGTTTCACGGGTTTCATAAACATGGAATTCCATCTGGTCCAGTTCGCGCAGCAAATCGTTGGGGAATTCAATGTCTGCCTTGTCAATCTCGTCAATCAGCACGACGGTGGGCCGGTCAGATTCGAAGGCCTGCCACAGCACACCTTTTACAATATAGTTGGCGATATCACGGACTTTTTCATCGCCCAGTTGCGAGTCACGCAGGCGTGAAACGGCGTCATATTCGTACAGCCCCTGGTGCGCTTTGGTGGTTGATTTGATATGCCACTGCAGCAAAGGGCGACCCAAAGCAGCAGCCACTTCTTCAGCCAGCATGGTTTTGCCGGTGCCGGGTTCGCCCTTGATCAAAAGCGGGCGTTGCAATGCCAGTGCAGCGTTGACAGCCAGCTTCAGATCGTCAGTCGCAACGTAGCGATCAGAGCCGTTAAAACGTTGAGGTGCAGAGGATGAAGATGCAGAGTTCATGGGTGTTCCGTATTAAAATGTCTGTTTCGCATTGAGCTTTGGTCATCAATAGCGATTCTTGCAACAATTATCGTACAATCCAACGGTTCGTCGGTCACCTTTGCGGGTGAGCGGCCTTTTATTTACCGCCAAACAAGAGCTACTATGAAGTTGCGAACAAATTTCAAGCGCACTCTGTCTGCGCTAGCCGTTACGGCAACCTGTGCGTTTGTGGGTCAGGCCCACGCAGCCGATGCGGCTATCGTTGGCGATGCCAAAGCTGCCGTAAATAAAGTGTCCATGTGTATCGGTTGCCATGGCATCAAAGACTACAAGGCCAGCTTTCCCGAGGTCTATCACGTGCCTAAAATCGCGGGTCAAAATGCTGCATATATTGTTGCTGCCCTGAAAGACTACGCCAGCGGTGCTCGCAGTTTCCCCACCATGGAAGCCATTGCCAAAAGCCTGTCCGAACAAGATATGGCAGACCTTGCGGCTTACTACGCGACATCAAAATAATCGGGGGCGACTATGAAAAAATTAACTCTGGCCCTGTTGGGTTCTGTCATGTTTGCTGCGGGTGCTGCCCAGGCAGCCGACCTGGTTGCAGGTAAAGCGGCTTACGAAAAGTTCAATTGCGCCAGCTGTCACGGGGCTGATGCCAAAACGTCCATCATGCCGTCCTACCCCATTTTGGCGGGTCAGCATGCCTCTTACCTTGAGCACGCGCTCAAGGCTTACAAACGTGGCGCTGCAGGTGCCCCGGCATCGGCAAACATTCGCAAGAACGCTATCATGGGTGGCATGGCAGCTCCGTTGTCCAATCAAGACATCGAAAATATCGCAGGTTGGCTGGCTTCGCTGCCGTCTTCCCTCGAAGTACGCCAGTAATTTTTTTAGTGGGTAAAGCCAAGGTCAG
>CAYTSJ010000481.1:0-1830 GCA_964440385.1 uncultured Pusillimonas sp.
CAGTCAAGAGCTCTAAGGTTTACAGCGACCAGGACGCTGACGAACTTGTGCTGCTGCAGATTGACCGAGGTGATCGCCATCTCGACCAACTGGTTGACGTTGTCAAGCGTATTGCCGAGCACTGCTTCGTGCCCCTTACCGTCGGTGGCGGCATTACGTGCATTGATGACGCCGCTTCCTTGTTTAAGGCTGGTGCTGACAAGGTGCTGGTTAATTCGTTTGCATACCGCGATCAGCAGCAGACGATATCGGCTATTGCAGAGCGTTATGGGCGCCAAGCTGTGGTAGTTGGCATTGATGTGTTGTCCGAAGGGGGGGATTATGTTCTCTATTCCAACAGGGGTCGGCAACGCGAGGCGGTGACGCTAGAGGCTCACGTCGCTGCGGTAGTTGCAGCAGGAGCTGGTGAGCTAATGGTACAAAGCATCGAACGCGATGGCGTTATGGAAGGTTACGACCTAGCCTTGCTAAAGCGCGTGGTTGCCTGCAGTAGATTGCCGGTGATCGCCGCCGCAGGCGCGGGGCACTTCCTGCATATCAAGGAAGCCTTCGATGCCGGAGCCGACGCCGCAGCCTGCGGTAGTCTGTTCAACTTTGGTGACAACAATCCGCTACGAGCCAAGGCCTTCCTCAAGAACCACGACATTCCTCTCAAAAGGATCTGATACGCGATGAAGCTCAAATCACCTCTCGTCGGAGAACACCTGTTACTGCGTACGCTGGGTGTCGAAGACGCCACGCCTCGTTATCTGTCCTGGCTTTCCGACGAAGACGTGGTCCGCCATCTCGAAATCCGGTTTTCTGTGCCCGGCACGGTGAACGAACTAGCCCGCTTTATTGCAGCAACTGTCGATAGCGACGACACGTTGATGCTTGGCATGTTCTTGCGTGCCGACGGTCGCCATATCGGCAACATCAAGCTCGGCCCCATAAATCTTCACCACAGTACGGGAGATATTGGCTTGCTAATCGGCGAGCGTGGCGAATGGGGCAAGGGCCATGCGCATACAGCTATCACGTTGCTAGCTGATTACGCCTTCAACAAACTGGGCGTGGCCAAGCTCACGGCTGGTTGCTACAGTGAAAATGAGGGTTCGCGCCGAGCCTTTCTCAAAGCAGGGTTCGCCGAGGAGGGCAGACGCGCGGCGCAATATCTTCTAGATGGCAAGCGTCAAGCCTGTGTCCTGCTCGGCAAGGTCAATCCTGCCCTAGAATTGTGTAATCCATGAAAGTCGTCGCTATCGTCCAGGCCCGCATGGGCTCCACCCGCTTGCCCAATAAAGTCATGAAGCCGATTGCGGGTGTACCAATGATCGAGCTGCTGCTGGCCCGTTTGGCCAAGTCCAGTCTGATAGACCAAATTGTGCTGGCCACCTCTACCGACGAGCGCAACTTCCCGTTGGTCGAACATGTGCAAAAGCTGGGTTACAATTGCGTGCGCGGCAGCGAAAGCGACGTGCTCGACCGTTATTTGGTAGCCGCACGACAAGTACAGGCCGATGTGGTAGTGCGCATCACCGGGGATTGCCCGCTGATTGACCCAGCGCTGGTGGACAGGGCCATTGCACAGTTCCAGGCCGAAGGCGGGGATTACCTGAGCAATGTGGCGCCAGCCAGTTACCCAGATGGCTTGGACATCGAAGTGTTCACCCTGCAGGCGCTGGAACGGGCAGGGCATGAAAGCCAGGACCCGTTTGACCACGAACATGTGACACCGTTTTTGCGTAAACCTGGATTGTTCGAGACCGGTGTGATGCAGCACAGCGAGGACCTTTCAGGCCTGCGCTGGACGGTAGACGAACCCACAGACTTTGAAGTGGTCAGCAATGT
>CAYTSJ010000482.1:0-1799 GCA_964440385.1 uncultured Pusillimonas sp.
AGTCTTCACGGATTTTGAAGCCCGCGATCGCTTTACGTGTTTTGGTAACTACCGGTTTTTGACCGGCAATCTTGGCCAGATCAGCTACAGCGTGCTCGATGACTTTCTTGTCGGACACCGCTTCAGACACACCCATGTTCAGGGTGATCTTGGTGATGCGAGGCACTTCCATGATGGTTTTGTAGCCAAATTTGGCCTGAAGGTCGGCAGCGACCTTGGTACGGTATAACTCTTGTAAACGAGCCATTGTGTCGCCCCTTACGCTTTAGCGCCAACGACTGCGCCGCTGGAACGAAAAATACGAACTTTGCGGCCGTCGACTTCTTTTACACCCACACGGTCGGCTTTGCCGGACTCGGGGTTGTAAATAGCCACATTCGAGATATGAATAGGCATGGTTTTGTCGATGACACCGCCTTGCGAACCCGTCATAGGGTTTGGTTTGACGTGTTTTTTGACAACGTTGATACCTTCGACCAGAACGTGGTCGGCATCAAGGCGCTGCAGTACGGTACCGCGGCGTTTTTTGTCGCGACCAGTCAGAACAATGACTTCGTCGCCTTTACGGATCTTTTCCATGGTCGCTCCTTACAGCACTTCTGGGGCCAAGGACACGATCTTCATGAATTTCTCTGTACGCAGTTCACGCGTAACAGGTCCGAAGATACGGGTACCGATGGGTTCCAGCTTGGCATTGAGCAAAACTGCGGCGTTACCGCCGAACTTGATCAACGAGCCGTCTTTACGGCGTACGCCTTTGGCAGTGCGAACTACCACAGCGTTGTAAATTTCGCCTTTTTTGACGCGTCCGCGCGGTGCGGCTTCTTTGACGCTAACTTTGATAACGTCGCCGATAGCGGCATAACGGCGCTTGGAGCCGCCCAACACTTTAATGCACATGACAGAGCGTGCACCAGTGTTATCGGCCACGTCCAGCGTGGTCTGCATTTGTATCATGATTTTTCCTGTGCCAACTTAGCCACGCGTTGCTACTAACCATTAGTAGGCGCCTGGCCAGTTTTGGTCCCGTCAGGCTTGTTGCCAAGCCCTGGGTTGAAATCTTGCTTAAACTTTGGGTGTATTGCAGGTATTTACCAGCAAGTTCTCTAGTATAAAACGCCTTACCTATAAAGGCAAGGCGTTTTTTCGAAGACAATCAAAGAATTAGCTTGTTAGTCACACCTGCACCCATCTCGACTGCGTTAAATCGGCCTTGAGATTATCTTTGGCCGAGCAGTCAGATCATTTTGATTTTAGAAACGGCCCGACAGCAAGCTACCGGCGTTATCGACTTTGCGCGCTAGACCGAGCGATTTCAACATCTGGTACACCGTGCTGATGGCTGCTGTTGTCACGGGCAAACCCAGGCTGTTTTCAACCTGCTGAACCGACTGGAACGAGGGCATCTGTACGCACGCCGACAACACAACCGCGTCGGCGTTGGCCGTGTTGACGCGCTTGATGTGCTCGGCCGGTGCCAGAGGATTCTGGCGACCGACTTCGAGGTTGTCTGGAATTTCAAGCGAAACGGCGTCAAGTACTTCAATGCCTTCGCTTTCGATGTAGTCTACGACCAACTGAGTCAGGGGCTTCATGTAAGGGGTCAAGATAGAAACCTTCTTGGCACCCATGGTGTGCAGGCCTTCAACCAGTGCGCCCGCGCTGGAAATGACGGGTGCGGGGTTGCCGTTGTCGACGGTGACCTGGTGCAAACGCTTTTCAGATTCGCGGTGGTAGCCCTTGCCCATGCTCATGATGGCAACCAGACAAGCGTAACCCAGCACATCAACCTGGGCATC
>CAYTSJ010000483.1:0-1796 GCA_964440385.1 uncultured Pusillimonas sp.
CGCCTTCCCGATGCAACCCGTAGCGGTCAGGCCACGCGACCGCAGCCGACAAGCTCCCACCGCCGCAGAGCGACCGCCGCCGCACGGCCACAAAATCGCTCCGCCGGGCAATCTCGCCCAGATAGGGCCGGAGCCACGGATCGGCGCCAAATTCACAAGGGTCGTTGCTGATGCGGCAGCGTTGCGCTGGTAGGGGTGTGGTTGTGCTTGACATAGGTGAAATCAATGTAACCACCGCCAACAGCCAATACAAGACAACACACCCACACACCACAAAATCGGTGCAATCGGCCACCCATTGATATCCGTTGTTCCCTGCGGCTTGCTAACCGCACTGTCGCAAACCGTCGTTCCTTTGGCATTTGAGCGCTGAAAGCGCGAAACATACCAGCCCAGGGCAAACGACGCCGCAGGCGGAGCGCCGCCCTGAGTAAAGCGCCATTAGTGTTCGTGTTCCTCGGCCTCTTAGATCCCAGTCGGCGAAGCTGACTGGGATCTAAGAGGCAATGGAACCTGATGTAACATCTCCACCATTGTTTCCTCGCGCTAGCTGCAGCGTTTTTTTGATCGCCCTTTCAGGGCTCGCTGCGGATGGGGCCCTTACCCCCAGGGCGGCGCGCCCTGCGGGCGCTCGGGCGCTTGCCCTGGGCTATCTTAGGCCGCGCCGTTGGCGCTAAAAAAAAAGACCGCAGGGCCGGCGCTTATCAATCACTGATCGATTGCCGCCGGATAGTAAGCGCAGTCCACCTCCAAAGACGCCGGCCCGACCGGCAAGGCACTCCACACAAACAAAAACGCCCGGGCAACCGCCCGGGCTAAAAAACTTGGATCAATTCTGCTTCACGCTGGCATTATGGCGACCACTGGCCGTATTCCCAACGCACCTTGCTCATGAAGAAATTCCCCGAGTAGGCAACCTGCAGCACCGGAGCGTAATGCTCGGCGTTTCCCCCTTTCTTTTTCACATGGGAGAAACAACTCAGAATAGGAAACAAGGTTGGGTCGTAGGGCTTGTTGCCGTTGGAGCTATCGCCATTAGCCAACTGATATTCCTTGCAGTCGGCAATGGTCGGGCTGTTGGTTGAGTCAGTGCCAAACCAGCCATGTATTTGCTCCGTCGGCTCGCCATTATTCATCTGATACAGGTAACTCACATGAGGGACTTGGCGCGAACCCGAGCCAACATTGGGATCAAAATCCTTGCCCGTGTTCTTGGTATTTTCGTAGAACTTATCGGCAGCGCCACCATCAAACGGATGTGGATCGTAATCCGCTATGGGATCTTTCACCATTGGGCAATGGTATATTTTTTTACTGTTGATGTATTCCGGATACATGTACGATATCCACGGTGCAAACCGGCCACGGTTGTCGCCCTTGTACATCTCAAGCCCGAGGCTGATCTGCTTGAGCTGGTTCACGCATTCGGTCTGGCGGGCCTTTTCACGGGCCTTGCCCAATGCGGGCATGAGCATCGCCGCCAGGATGGCAATGATGCCAATGACGACCAACAATTCGATGAGGGTAAAGGTGCGATATTTCTGCATGGCTACCAAATCTTGTTTTTGTGTTCTTGCCTCGGCCCTGCCTGGCGTCCCTCGCCTCCAGCCCCGTCTCAGCATACAAACGCATCAACGGCGAAAATTATTGATTTATCAGAGAGCAACGGCCACTTTTCTGACAGCATGCCCTTTTGCGCGCCTTCGCGTGAGAAAAAGAAGAGGGCGGACACACTGGTCCGCCCCTACAAATTCGCGCCTTCCACCCGGCGGCGTGACTTGCCGCGCAGCGGCAAG
>CAYTSJ010000484.1:0-1791 GCA_964440385.1 uncultured Pusillimonas sp.
AACCTGATCCTGACTAGACACCACTTCAGACTTACCTTCTGGCTTGACCTGAGGGCCATTAATCAGCGTGTCAATTTCTTTACGCTTGGCTTCACGTGTTTCTTCAGGCAAGTACGTGATCAACACCTGAATAAGCTCAGTTTCGATTGAGTTGATAACGCCCAGCATGCGCGTGATGACCTGACCCGTAAGGTCTTGAAAGTCTTGGGCCATAATGATTTCAAGCAGCTTTTCCTGGGAGAGCTTGGCTTTTTCGGGCACGGTCTTGAGCAAAAGACGCGTGTCGTCAACCAGTTGCCGTGCTTCGGAAAGCTCGACGGGGTTTTCAAACCACTGTTGCCAACGCTGATCAAGTGTTTCTGCCATATGTTGCATTTCTTCCTGCAACGGCTGTACCTCTTCTGCAGCATTCAAAACGCGGTTGGCCGCTTGCTCGGTCATGCGTGCCACGTAATCAAGGCGCTCACGGGCATCAGGTATGGCATCTGCAGCCTGACTTACCGCCTGATCAAGACCCAGTTCGCGCATGCCTTCACGCAGCATACGGGTAACGCTGGCAATTTTATGAATCAGCTCGGGTTGATCGGGGTTAGCAGATGATGCACCCTGTTCTTGTGTGGTCATGCCTCACCCCTTACGCATTGATTTTTTCGAAGATTTTATTCAGCTTCTCTTCGAGCACTGCCGCGGTGAACGGCTTGACCACATAACCACTGGCGCCAGCCTTGGCAGCTGCAACAATGTTTTCTTTTTTGGCTTCGGCCGTGACCATCAGTACCGGCAAATTGGCAAAATTAGGGTCGGCACGAACATGCTGCAACATGGTCAAACCATCCATGTTCGGCATATTCCAGTCGGAAACAATCAGATCAAAGCTGCCGCTACGAATTTTATCCAGCCCCATCTGGCCGTCTTCCGCCTCATCAACCTTTTCGAACCCAAGGTCATTAAGCAAATTTTTGATGATACGTCGCATGGTGGGGAAATCGTCAACCACCAAGATTTTGATATTTTTCTGAACCACTTCGAACTCTCCTGAACTTTCCGGGTTGCGCCAGCAGGCAACTTAAACGCGATGCCCGTAGGCACCCGCACTGGCTAATAATTTTTCACTCATTTGGGACAGTGGAACTGCCTCGTCAGCGGCACCGATAAGCAGCGCCTCACGAGGCATACCAAAAACGACGCAACTGGCCTCATCTTGGGCAAAGGTAGCCGCACCCGCTTTTTTCATGGCCAGCATACCCAACGCACCATCTTTGCCCATACCTGTAAGGATCGCACCGACAGCATTCTTTCCAGCAACTTCCGCCACAGAATTGAACAAAACATCAACAGAGGGGCGATGACGGTTGACCGGTTCGGTTTCCTCGAGGCGAACCACATAGTTAGCCCCTGAACGAGCCAATTTCATGTGTGCAACGCCACCCGGCGCAAGGTAAACGTGCCCAGGCATAACGCGCTGCCCCTCTTCAGCCTCATGAACCCGCACAGCACATAAGGTGTCAAGCCGATTAACAAAAGACTTGGTAAACCCTGCAGGCATATGTTGCGTGATGAGGATGGCCGGACTATTTGCAGGCAATGGCATCAATACATTCTTGATGGCTTCAGTGCCCCCTGTGGACGCGCCAATCGCTATGATTTTCTCGGTGGTGGAATATACCGGATTCAAACGACGTGCAGGCTCAGAGGATGCCTTGGATAAACGTGGCCTTGGTTTAGAGCTGGCGGCGGCGCGAATTTTATCGGCAATCACGTCGGTGTATTCAAGCAGGCCATCGCGTAGGC
>CAYTSJ010000485.1:0-1783 GCA_964440385.1 uncultured Pusillimonas sp.
TCGCCTGGGCCATCCTCGCCAAAGGAACGCATTACCAGTCCGACCCCGCGGCAAGCGCCGCTTGAGCGGATGAAGACCGGTTTAACCAAAGTAGCCCATCTGGTTTTGCGACGGTAGAAAGTGTGATGACCTAAACGGCTCAACGGCCTGGCAAGAAACCTGACATGCAAAACAGCGGACAACGCTGAGGCGTTTTTGAGGTTTGCCAGGCGCGGCTCTCATCATGGGGCGGGCAGACACTTGCCTACCACGACCCCGGATAGATTTAAGCAAGCCCACTATAGGTCACGCAAATCTGCCTTGCAAAAATCGGGCTGACCATAGATTTGCGTGGTGGGGAGGAGGGGTTAGCCGGCCGGAACGGTCGGTGGCTTGATGGTGCGGTCAGGCAGCAATGCGCTGGTTAACTGCTGTTCGAGCGTAAAGCGACGGCGAACGACAATTTTCCCCCCTTCAGTCTCGGCAGCATGATGTCATTCAACGCCGAAATTCACTGGAGGCATAGCCGTTAGGTTGAATGATTTATTAGGTATTGCAGTTCGCATCGTAAAGCATTAAAGCATCTTTACTCCAATTTTTACTCAATGCGAGAAGGTTCATCGCCATGCTGTCAATGCCGTGTTGTGTTAGTGCTCGGGCGCCAAAGAATCCAGGCGTAAAGTCCACTAGAACTTCGTATCTAAGTGCCCAGTTTTCGTGGAAACTCGGGTTGCGTCTGAATACCGCTAGAGGTTCATGTTTTTCACGAAATACAACTCGACTGTTTCCGTAGCCATTTCGTTTCGTTCCAATACGCGGGGATGGATTAAACGCAACAGCGGAGATATTCTTGATTCTGTGGCTAACCTCCAGAGCCAAGCCGCCTCCAAGAGAGTGTCCCGTAGCGCTAATTCGCCAATCTGGCCGGCGCAACATCTCTTGTTGGATCCCCTTTGTAGCAGGATTGCTTTGGGCTTTTACGAACGGAAGAACATTGTGAGTCCAATCTCTGAGGGACGCTGCTTCGGTGCCGCGAAACGCTACCACCAAGTGCTTTTCTATTTCATTCTCGAACACCGCTGCAAATAGGCCGGATTGATGCTTGACGGAGTGAGTGCGCGCCCATCCATCAGGGATTTTGTAAGGGCCAAGCCCTTCGTCATGATAGGCGATGGCGCTTAGAACGGCCATAAGGACGTTCTCAGATATGATCATCTTTTTTTCAGGGTATGCGTTTAGTTTTTGATTTTCTATATTTGGTGCGGCTTTGCACAAATCCATATCGGCTGCGCAGGCCATCCCGACGCTCAAGGGGGTAAAAAAAATAACCAATAGCATTCTGCCCAGCATGCTCTGTCTCCTGAATGCCCAACTCTGTTTTCGGACGACGGTACTGTTACGTAACACGGGCAGTACTCGGTAATATAGGCCGCCAAACGCCTTGAGAAACCACCGAAATCAGTTACAAATCTTCTTGAGTCGGCACATTCTCAATCATTTTTTTAGGTCAGTGTGAGCCTACCGTCATACTGCCGTTTCAGCATAGTAGATCGACATGGGCTTGCAAGTGAAATGTATCAACTACCGATGGCTCCTGGCCGGCAGTATCCTCTCGCCATCATCGCGGTAAGTAGCCACCGGCCGGTAAACCTCCATGAAAAAGGCGGCCAACCTTGGTTGGCCGCCTCAACAGCGGATGGATCGGAGTAGGTCCCCGGCGCTGGATCGATGCGCCGGGGCCTTTGCAGATCAGGAGTGCGCCAGCTGCGCTGCCTTCACCTTCTCCTCGCTCCCCACCCCCAGC
>CAYTSJ010000486.1:0-1779 GCA_964440385.1 uncultured Pusillimonas sp.
CCAAGGACCCATTTTATGAGGATGCTTGCGTGCGTAATTCTTGACCGACAACGGGGCGCGGCGATCAGAGTTACCTTCGCGCAACACGGGGTTGACGGCACTACCCTTGACCTTGTCGTAGCGTGCCTTGATGTCTTTTTCTTCGTCGGTTGCAGGCTCATCGGGGTAGTCAGGCAAGGCATAGCCCAAAGCCTGCAACTCTTTGATGGCCGCTTTCAACTGAGGCATTGAGGCACTGATGTTAGGCAGCTTGATGATGTTGGCTTCGGGCTTGGTCGCCAGTTCACCCAACTCGGCCAGCGCGTCAGACACTTTCTGTTCAGCCGTCAGGCGGTCGGGGAACACCGCCAGAATGCGGCCCGACAACGAAATATCACGCGTTTCCACGGCGATGCCAGCCGTGCGGGCAAACGCTTCGACCATGGGCAGCAACGAATGGGTCGCCAGTGCGGGCGCTTCGTCGGTCAGGGTGTAAATAATCTTGGAAGTCATAGTTTCCTCTTGAGCCTGTGTCTGTCGCGGGATAAGCCGGCACGGATATCCGGGACTGGCACCGCGGGTTAGCGTGATATGTCTTATATAAGATACAAGACAACATGAGTATTATAGCGACAGCCTTGTCGTAATTACATCCGTTTGATCATTTCCTGACCAAAGCCCGAACATGAGACCTGGGTTGCCCCGGTGAGACGTCGCGCAAAATCGTATGTCACGATTTTTTCTTGCAGAACCGCCTCAAGACTTGCGCTGATCAGTGCGGCGGCCTCGACCCAACCCAGATGCTTCAGCATCATTTCTGCCGAGAGAATTGCCGAACCAGGATTCACGTAATCTTTACCGGCGTATTTTGGGGCCGAGCCATGGGTCACTTCGAACAACGCAATGGTGTCGGACATATTGGCCCCCGGCGCAATCGACGTCCCCCCTACCTGGGCGGCCAGGGCAGCCGAAAAATAATCACCGTTCAGATTGGTCGTGGCAATAACGTCAAATTCACGCGGTCGAAGCAAGGCCTGCGGCATGAAGGCATCGGCAAGGACATCTTTGACAATGATGTCACGACCGGTTTTGGGATTGCGCAAACGGCACCACGGACCGCCATCAATAAGCTGAGCCCCGAATTCGTTACGTGCCAGGCCATAACCCCAATCACGAAACGCCCCGTCGGTGTACTTCATGATATTACCCTTATGAACCAGGGTAACCGAGCTGCGGTCGTGGTCTATCGCGTATTGCAGTGCCTTGCGAACCAGGCGCTCAGACCCCTGCTGTGAGGCAGTTTTTATACCGATGGCCGATGTCTCAGGAAAGCGGATCTGGTGCGCCCCCAGCGTGTTGTGCAGGAAATCAATCAGCGCGCCCGCCTGATCGGAGCCCGCGGGGTACTCAATGCCGGCGTAGACATCTTCTTCGTTTTCACGAAAGACAACCATATTGACTCGCTCGGGGTGATGCACCGGGGCCGGAACCCCTTTGATATACCGAACCGGGCGCAGACACACATAAAGATCAAGCTGCTGGCGCAACGCGACATTGAAAGACCGTATGCCGCTGCTGACCGGTGTCGTCAGGGGCCCCTTGATGGCCACAAGATAATCACGAATCGCCTGCACTGTTTCTTCCGGCAAACTGACATTGCCGTACAGCTGAGCCGCTTTCTCACCGGCATAGAGCTCCATCCAGTGAATGGCCCGTTGCCCGGCGTAGGCCTTGCTGACTGCCGCATCAACCACAGCGCGCATGACGGGCATGATGTCTTTACCGGTACCGTCACCCTCG
>CAYTSJ010000487.1:0-1778 GCA_964440385.1 uncultured Pusillimonas sp.
CTCTAAGTCACCATCGCTCAATTCGAGAAGATCCTGTTCTGGCGTGCGGATCATGCTTGGATCGCGTAAGGCAATCTGGTGACTCTCTTTGTCAGTCATCCAGCTTTCCCATCCCCTCTCTTCGCTGCGACCACAGCCGTTCATTAAGTCGAGGGTGCAGGACAAAACGGGGCCATGCGGCATTGACACCAGCTTATCGCCAGAAATAGGCTCCCCAAACCGCAATAAAGACTCACGTTCTGCCAAATACATCAGCTTCATCAGCTTTAAATGTGGCAGACGACCACCAGCGCGATGGAGCAAGAAAGCCGCCGCCTGTGCAGTACGTTTTTCGTTAAATAATGTGGGGTAGGTCATAAGTGTGCAGGGCCCATGAGATGTTGTTAAGCATGTGCCACCAGCGCTCGATACTCTCGCGCTAAACAGTAGTTTGCCAAGGTCTTAAGAATGGGCAATGTACTGAAATTTGAGTTTAGAGTCCAACTGTTACGGATTTTCCCTTGGTCTGACACATATTTTTGCAATAGAAAAACTAAGGTGGGCCAAGAGAAGAAAAGTCAAAGGCCCTCGGGCCCTTTGACCGACGAAAAACGTCTGCGAGCTTCTGTTTCCCTTGCTAACCGCAAGACCCAAGTTCGATTTGGGCAGCATGTCCGTATATCACTCGCTCTCGAACATCATACGTGCACTGTATCAATATGGCCAAAATTGATCAAGTGCGAAGCAGACTGACGCAGTTGTGAAGCAACAAAACTTTTCCTTGAGCATCAACGAAGTTGGCGGTCTTGCTGTTCCGGTCATGGTGTCACGTCGTTCTCGGATTCAAGGGCGTCGCATTGCCGATGGCACTGCTTGCGGCCGCTGGCCGTCGTTGACCCTTGAGTCCTGCGCTGCGTCGTGACCGTCTCCCGGACAGGGCAATTCCGCCCTGCACTCAGGAGAACACGATGTTGAACGATACACAGATCCAAATCACCAAAATCACCGACGAGGCCCGTTTCGAATTTACGGCAAACCTTTTTGGCGAGAATGTCTGCATCGAGGGCGAGTTGGCGGTCTACCACTGGATGCGACGCCTTTGCTCAAGCTACAACGGTGGGTACTGGCAGTTCTATGGCTTATCCAATGGCGGTTTCTTAATGTGCCCAACAGGCGCTAAAACATTTCATCTAGTCTGGTCATTAAACTGGTCTGATGAAGTGGTGAGCGCGCAGGCTGCAGGCATCGTAGCCACATTGTTTGCGCTGTCACAGGTTATGGAAACCAACCCTGACGACTTGGTGGTTGAAAACTATTACCGTTTACGTGAGTTCCTGGCTGAACACCCCGAGGCCGAGGCAATGTTTCGGCTTATCGATTAACCGCCGTTAATTCACCTAGGCCCGCAATTCGCGGGTCCTTTTTTTTTGGGTATCCGGAATCTACTGTTGAAACCCACTCCGAACAGGTCATAACAATCTCCATGTATCTCGGAATTGACTGTTGAATCCTCTTGTCGTATCATGTGTCAATAAATCGGAATTTGATGTTGGAAAAACATACTCAAACCGAACGGTCAATCTTGAAAGGGTGCATGGTTATGGCGCAATCTATCGAACCCAATATCGCTGATTTGGCGAATGGCTGGCTTAAGCAATACCAACTGGATTACAAGCTAGAGCAGGAAAGTCTTAACGCTGAAATCGACAAGGCTCTTGAAGATTACCACTCTAAAAACGGTGGCGCTGGCGGCAATCGCCCCGATGCGAAACTGCTATTGCAGGACAGCAATCTCAATC
>CAYTSJ010000488.1:0-1765 GCA_964440385.1 uncultured Pusillimonas sp.
GCGAAGATGAATCGCTGAGCAAGACATAACGCCATCCATCCCTTGTCTAAAGAAGGTATTTCATGAAAATTTTGATGGTTCTTACTTCGCACGATCAACTGGGTAATACCGGCAACAAAACCGGTTTCTGGTTGGAAGAGTTTGCAGCCCCTTATTATGTGTTCAAAGACGCGGGCGCCCAGATCACACTGGCTTCACCGCAGGGCGGGCAACCCCCGCTTGATCCCAAAAGCGATGATCCGTCGGCGCAGACCGATGCCACGCGTCGTTTCAAAGACGATGCGCAAGCGCAGGCCTTGCTGGCCAACACCCACAAGCTGAATGAAGTTTCGGCCACTGATTTTGACGCCGTGTTCTATCCGGGGGGGCACGGCCCGTTGTGGGATCTGGCTGAAGACACCGCATCGGTTGCGCTGATCGAAGCCATGCTGGCCGCAGGCAAGCCGGTTGCTGCGGTATGTCATGCCCCGGCTGTGTTGCGTCATGTGAAATCGGCCGATGGCAAACCGCTGGTTCAGGGCAAGTCGGTTACCGGTTTTTCTAATACCGAGGAAGAGGCGGTCGGTTTGACCAGCGTGGTGCCGTTCCTGGTAGAAGATATGTTTAAAAATAACGGCGGTTTATACAGCAAAGCCAGTGACTGGCAACCGCATGTGGTCACTGATGGTCTGCTGATTACGGGTCAGAATCCGGCATCTTCCGAACCCACTGCCGAGGCGTTGCTGAAGACGCTGGGTTGATCAAGTCACATCATAACGACTTTCATCATTATCAAATTATCTTCATAGAAAACGTTTTATAGGTGATAATGCATTATCTATGAAGGTTTTTATGCCGAAAAAGCTTGTTTCAGAACCCCGTTTGCATCCAAACATTAACGCCAGACTGGTTGTCTGGGGGCGTTGTGTGCGTGTGCAACGGGTGCGTCAAAAGATCAAGGCCGTAGATTTTTGTATGCGCATCGATATTTCGGCAAGCACGCTGCGCCGCCTTGAATCGGGCGATCCGTCTGTCGCTGTAGGGGCTTATCTTGCCGCGTTGAACGCCCTTGGGTTAATGGATGTTGTTGTTCCCATGCCTGCCGCGACCTGGTTCGATGGCAGTGTCAAGGCAAGAGTCAGCGGCTTGGGGGACGGCGATGACTATTTCTGATGTGCTTTATGTCTATTTGCAGCGACCTGATAATGCCGAATGGGTCACTGTGGGTCGGTATGGCGCGTGACGCTGTCAGCGGTGCAGGTCGGTTTCGTTATGCTCCCAGTTATCTTGAAGCCGGTTTGCCGTGGAGTATCGACCCGGTGAATTTGCCGTTGGGGGTAGCGCCGATGGAAGCCCTACGTTACGGCGGTCTGCAATGTACGAACGCAGGCCAGCTGTCTATCCGCGCTTACGCCGTCGGCTGGAGGCGACGCCCAGTATGGGTGGGGCGCGTCCCAAAGCGACAGTGCAAGATCAGGAAAGCTATTGGCTGGTAAAGCCTGCCTTGCCGTCAGACGCCATTGACATTCCGCGTCTTGAATTTGCTGTGCAGCGTTGGGGATCCGCATCGGGCATGTGTTTTGCGCATACCGGGCATCATTCTGGGGATCGTGGTTTGAGCGTTGTCAGGTCATTGCGGTTCGATCGCATGGTCTTTAATGCGATTGTCGGTAACGATGACGATCATCCAAGAAATCACGCGGTTCATTAGTCGTCCCTGAATAATCCCCTTAACCCGCATAAACACTGAAGATTGGGGCAATTTCCGATACCCAGAACGCCCGGT
>CAYTSJ010000489.1:0-1760 GCA_964440385.1 uncultured Pusillimonas sp.
CAGCACCGGGATTTCGAACAAAATCGTGTGTAACCAGGGCCCTTTCACTGAAATCGAAATTTCACCGTCAGCCTCACCCAGACCAACATGAATGCACTTCTCGGGCAAATGAAATAGCCCAAGAAAATCAATAAAGTCACTTTTCATGAAGCGCAGGCTGCGCAGATAGTCGAGCTCTTCTTCAGTGAATTTAAGCTGGCATAGCGAATGAATTTCAGCACGAATCTCGTCGAGATAAGGTGCCAGATTGACATTGGGGGTACGGCATTTATAGCGATACTCTACTTGCGCAGCGGGAAAATGATGCAATACCACTTGCATCATGGTGAATTTGTAAAGATCCGTGTCAAGCAACGAAGTGATTATCATGAAAACAGTTTGCCGCAGCATCCGTAAGGGCTTTCGCCACTCAGGGAGTGAGTGAGCACCCGGTTTTTATTGAGTAAAATGGGTGCGGCAATAGTTTTCCGCCCCAATCTGCTATTCGTGCATTGTAAATGTTAACGCCAGCAACTTTATTGGGGGCTCTACACTATTGCAACGTTTATTTTCCGGAGCTTCTCATGACCCACGTTGTTACCGAAAACTGTATCAAGTGCAAGTACACCGACTGCGTCGATGTCTGTCCTGTTGACTGTTTTCGTGAAGGCCCGAACTTTCTGGTCATTGACCCTGACGAATGCATCGACTGCGCCGTCTGCGTCCCAGAATGCCCGGCTAACGCCATTTTTGCCGAAGAAGACGTTCCGGCCGATCAAGTACGCTTTATTGCCATCAATGCCGATTTGACCCCTGTATTCCAGTCCATCAGCCGCTCTAAAGAAGGTTTGCCCGATGCCGACCAATGGAATGGCGTTGAGAACAAGTTACAGTATCTGCAGCGCTGAACGATGTCAGATCAAAAGTACGCCAAGGAAACCGTTCTGTCGACTCATGAGTGGGTTCCAGGCAAGCTGTTCTCTTTGACGGTCAGCCGACCTGATAATTTCAGCTTCAAGGCGGGTCAGTTTGCTCGCCTTGGCTTGTCGCACCCCGATCACCCGGACGCCGAACCCACGATATGGCGGGCTTACTCTTTGGTCAACGCCCCCGATCAGACTGCACTTGAGTTTTACGCCATTGTGGTACCCGACGGTGAATTCAGCCCCAGGCTGGCCCAGCTGAAACCCGGCGATTCAATTTACATTGATCGCACCTTGTTCGGCTTCCTGACGCTAGACCGCTTTGACCCCGGCGGTACTTTGTGGTTGATCGCCACAGGCACAGGGCTGTCGGCCTATCTCTCGATGCTGCATGACCCGGCGACCTGGAACAGTTTCGAACACATTATTCTGGTTCATGGCGTTCGTACCTGTGCCGAACTTGCGTACAAAGAACTGATCACATCCTGGAAATCTCGATCGGGTAGCGCACCGTTCACTGCCCGATTCACCTACTTGCCTATTCCTACCCAAGAGTCTCTGCCCGATACGCCCAGGGCACGTATCACCACGCTTCTAGAAAACGGCCAACTTGAAGTTTTGGCCAAAACGCCGCTCAATCCGGCAACCGACAAAATCATGCTTTGCGGCAATCCAGCCATGGTGACAGACGCACGGGCCCTGCTCAAAACCAAAGGTTTTGCCGCAGGTCGACGTGGGGTACCTGGTAACCTGGCCGTCGAAAACTACTGGTAACAGGAGACTATCTTGCTTTACGATTTTCATGAATTTCAACGCACTTTCCTGAACCCGCTGTCTTATTTCACCGAGCAAGGGTCA
>CAYTSJ010000490.1:0-1746 GCA_964440385.1 uncultured Pusillimonas sp.
ACCGCCGAATTGCTGATGACCTGTGATGATGGACAACACGGTGACGACCAGAATCCCGATCAGGATGGCGCCACGCACTTTCAGGGCATCCAGCGCCGCAATGATGAACAACCCAAGAATAGCGTAAAGTGTCGAGGGCGCCGTGAGGTCTCCCAAAGCAACCAGAGTGGCTTCGTTGCCCACCACAATACCGGAGGTTTTGAGGGCGATAATGCCAAGAAACAAGCCAATACCGGCAACAATGGCAGAACGCAGTGACTTGGGGATGCCATCAACAATCCAGGTGCGTACCCCGGTGACGGTCAGGATCAGGAAAATAATGCCTGAAATGAACACAGCGCCCAAAGCTTGCTGCCAGGTGTAGCCCATAGCACCGACAATGGTAAAAGCAAAAAACGCATTCAGCCCCATGCCGGGGGCCATCCCTACGGGCCAGTTTGCGACAAAGGCCATGATCAGGGTGCCAATGGCGGCAGCCAGGCAGGTTGCGACAAAAATGGCGCCACTGTCCATGCCTGTAGTCGACAAAATGGCCGGGTTCACGAAAATGATGTAGGCCATTGTCAGAAAGGTAGTAACACCCGCTAAAATCTCGGTGCGCGGGGTCGTTCCATGCTCTTGCAGCTTAAACAGGTTTTCCAGCATACATTGCCCTCCCTACAGGCTTTGAATTATTGGGTTCAAACTATTTTTTTGATCAAACCATGACGCTGCAATTCTAAGCGTTAATTAGACGCCGCTGTGGTTTTTATCGGGCGTGATAACCCTTATTTTTAATACGTTCACCTGGCTCTTGTCCGACACCACTCCTGATGATTATTCTTGGCTTTGAAAGTTCTTGCGACGAAACCGGTGTCGCTGTCGTTTGTACCGAGCGGGGGTTGCTATCGCATGCGCTGCACAGTCAGATCAGTATGCACCAGGAATATGGTGGCGTCGTGCCCGAATTGGCATCTCGTGATCACATTCAGCGCGTCTTGCCGTTGACCCAAGAGGCTTTGTCAGGTGCAGGCTTGTCTCTTGATGACGTGGATGCTATTGCCTACACTGCCGGTCCGGGACTTGCCGGTGCGTTGCTGGTAGGGGCCAGTGTGGCACAGTCGATGGCATGGGCCCTTGAACTGCCTGCCATTCCCATTCACCACCTTGAAGGGCATTTGTTGTCACCTTTGCTGGCAGAACCGGCGCCGGATTTTCCCTTTGTGGCGTTGCTGGTGTCAGGCGGGCATACGCAACTGATGCGTGTTGATGGTGTGGGTCAGTACACCTTGCTGGGCGAAACACTCGATGATGCCGCGGGTGAGGCTTTTGACAAATCAGCCAAACTGATGGGTCTGGGCTACCCGGGTGGACCTGCGCTGTCGCGTATGGCAGAGCAGGGTGATGCATCGGTATACAGTTTGCCCCGGCCTATGCTTCATAGCGCTGATCTTGATTTCAGCTTCAGCGGTTTGAAAACGGCTGTTCTGACTCGCATGAAAACCCTGCAGGCCGATGAACATGTTGATATTGACAAGGCCAAGGCAGACCTGGCCGCGGCAACGCAAGCTGCGATTGTCGATGTGCTGGCCGCAAAAGCACTGAAGGCCATGAAAGTGACCGGGCTCAAACAGCTTGTGGTCGCCGGCGGTGTGGGTGCAAACCGACATCTCAGGGCCCAGTTGCAGGCTGAAATGTCACGACGTGGCGGACAGGTTTATTTCCCACCCTTGTCTTTGTGCACCGATAATGGCGCCATGATCGCTT
>CAYTSJ010000491.1:0-1737 GCA_964440385.1 uncultured Pusillimonas sp.
CTGGGCAACGACTGCAGCAAAACCTGCCTTGTCGTGAACAGCCATGTCGGCCAACACTTTACGATCAAGCTCGATGGCTGCTTTCTTGGTACCAGCAATGAAGACGCTGTATGTAACACCGAGTTCGCGGCAAGCTGCGTTGATACGTGTGATCCAGAGTGCACGGAAAGTGCGCTTTTTATTACGACGGTCGCGGTAGGCATACTGGCCTGCACGCATGACCGCTTGTTTGGCTACCCGGAATACATTACCGCGGCGACCGCGATAACCTTTAGCAGCTTTGATAACTTTTTTGTGACGAGCGCGGGCGGTAACGCCGCGTTTTACGCGTGGCATAGTCGATCTCCGTTAAATCAAGCGTAAGGCATCATGCTGCGAACTGACGCAACATCTGACTTGTGAACTGCTGCAGAACCGCGCAGTTGACGCTTGTTCTTGGTCGTTTTCTTGGTAAGGATGTGGCGTTTGAAAGCCTGACCCCGTTTGATCGACCCGCTGCCGCGGACCTGGAAGCGCTTGGCGGCGCCCCGTTTGGTTTTCATTTTTGGCATGATAAGACTCTGTTATTGGTGCTTTGAGGTGGCTGCTGTACACCCCACACCCGTTGTGAGGCCCGCAACACTTGATAACCTGTAAAGCACTAAATTCAACCCTGGCAGGCTAAAGAGTGGCCAGCCAAGGGCGTTGGGTTACTGCTGTTATTGCACCGTTGTTTAACCAAGAGCACAACAAAACTGATTCCAGCAGTTTCTTCCCTTTTTGCATAAAGATTGCCCAAAACAGGCCGCATTAAGGAAAGCCCTTGATTATATGATGTTTTCCGGCCTGCGTCTACCAAGACGGGCGATACTGCCCTGCTTCAAGAACGTGATCACGGTCAATACCCTCATTTGCAGACAGATCTGCCAGGGTACGAGCCACCCTGAGTACACGATGAATCACCCTGCCCGACCAGCAATGCTGCTGGGCCAGATGGTCAAGCACCTGACGCGCGGTCGAACTCAACCGGGCGTACCGCACCAATGTGGCTGCATCAAGGTCGGCATTGCAGCAGCCCTGCCGTTCAATTTGCACGGCGCGACAGCGCACCACCCTTTCGCGAACGATCGCCGATGACTCCCCTTTGGGCAAAGTGGACCAACCGCAACCTATGGCCCCAAGCGTCACCTGCATATCGATGCGGTCAAGCAATGGCCCCGACAGTCTGCTGCGATAGGCATCAACCCGCTCTGGCGTACAGCGACACGCACGCTGGCCATGCCCAAGCCAGCCACACGGGCAGGGATTCATCGCCGCGATCAACTGAAAGCGTGCCGGATACGTCACCGACCGGGCCGACCTTGCAATGTTGACCTCACCGGTTTCCAGCGGCTCACGCAGTGATTCAAGCGCATGCCGGCTGAACTCGGGAAACTCGTCCAAAAACAAAACACCTCGATGCGCCAGACTGATTTCCCCGGGACGCGGGATGGATCCTCCACCGATCAATGCCGCCGCAGAACACGAGTGATGCGGTGCCCTGAAAGGCGGATTCAAATCAAGCGCCAGGTTACGACCCGCTGCGCCAGCCAAAGCCAACGCTTCCAGCGCCTGCCCACGGGATAAGGGCGGTAATAATGACGGCAACCGATGGGCCAACATACTTTTACCAGTACCGGGTGAGCCTGACATCAGCAATGAATAGGCGCCCGCTGCCGCAACCTCGAGTGCACGACGCGCCACCGCTTGACCGCGAAC
>CAYTSJ010000492.1:0-1735 GCA_964440385.1 uncultured Pusillimonas sp.
GGCGCTTCACCAATGCATTGAGCAGGGTTGATTTACCGACATTGGGAATCCCCATGATCATCAGACGCAAAGGTTTGATGTTGTCGTTGCGGTGCGGTGCCAGGGCCTGCGCCAGACGCGGAATACGTGCGACATCCGCCGCATTCTTGCAACTGATGGCGACCGCCTTGACCCCAGGCTGGGCGTTGTAAAACGCCAGCCAGGCCTTGGTCGCCAGCGGGTCGGCAAGATCGGATTTATTGAGGAGTTTCAGGCAGGGACGCTGGCGGAAGGCGCGCAGTTCCTGGATCATCGGATTGCTGCTCGCTTCCGGCAAGCGCGCGTCCAGCACTTCAACCACCACGTCGATGTTCGCCATGGTCTCGGCGGCCTTTTTGCGCGCCGAGGTCATGTGCCCGGGAAACCACTGAATCGCCATCGCCTTAAACCCCGCGCACCTGAATTTGCGCCTGCAAACACTCAACGACCTGTCCGGCGCGAATCTTGGCGGTCTTGCGCAATTCAAGCTGGCCATCGACCTGCACCTGCCCATCGGCCACCAGCAATTTGCCCTGCCCGCCGCTACCCGCAATTCCGGTGATCTTGAGCAGATTGCATAGCTCGATGTATTCACCCATCAGTTCAAATTCGATCGTGCGCATCATCCATTCCTTTGCTCGGATGTTTTCCAGATTTGCGGGTGCAGGTCAATCGCCTGATTTTCCCCGGTCAACAGTACCGCGCCGTCCTGAATGGCCACCTGCAAAATCATGCTGCGGCCGACCACCCCGGCAAGCGCCTTGCTTTCAGCCAGAGCCAGATTCAGCACGCTGAGGTTGTCGAGACGTTCCAGTTTGCTGCGGTTCTTTTCCCACCAAAGGTCTGCGGCGGTACCGCCGTAGGTCAGAACCACGACCTTTTCCGCTCGCCCACAGGCTTTGCGTATCAGTCGCTCATCCGGTTGGCCGACGTGTATCCACAACTGAATGGCACCCGTCAGGTCTTTTTTGCACAAGGCCGGCTCTTCCTCGTCGGACAGGCCGCGCCCGAAGGCCAACGCTTCATCGGCATAAAGGGCAAACGCCAGAACGCGCACCATCATGCGCTCATCCGTTTCAGACGGATGCCGGGCAATGATGAGGGAATGGGTCGCGTAATGATGGCGATCCATGTCCGCTATCTGAACCTCTGCCTTGAAGATGGTCGATCGCAGCGCCACTAGTTTTTTACCGGCCGAAAACGCTGCAAGGCAATGATGACTTCCTTGCCCAGTTCGCCCGAACCCAGCAGCATGACCCGCAAGGCCGTCGGTAATAGAGGGGTACCGATTTTCATGAAAAAACCTCAATCAAAACGGGGGCGATGATACCACCGGTGCGGTCACTCTCTCGAAACTCCACCGTGAGGCACTTAATTTTCAGGGTAAACTGTCGGCTCTTCTCACGCCCAAGAAACCCTTTCATGAAGACGATGAAACTGGAACGTAGCCAACAGACGGGCTTTGTCCTCCCCGTAATCCTGATTGTCCTTGCTGTCGTTGCCGTGCTTGTCGGGCTGACCTTTTTTGGCAGCGAGATTGAAGAACATTTGCTGAATGCCCTGACTGCGGCCGCCAATCGTCCCTGGCTGGTTTACGGCATCGTTTTTGCCGCCATGTACGCCAGTAGTTTTGGTCTTCCCGTACCGGAAGAGATTACGCTGCTCACCGTTGGCTTCATCGCCTATATGTCCAGAAACCCGGAGTTGTATCCAGAAG
>CAYTSJ010000493.1:0-1732 GCA_964440385.1 uncultured Pusillimonas sp.
CTTCGCAAACAGTTGATTGATGCCGGGATCGTCGAGGTGCTGCCTGAGCATGAGCTTTCCGGTCACTATGTGGGCGGAAAAATCCACGGTTATGCCGATCTTGCCTTGAGAAACGGAGCGGGCGTGCGCGCGATCGTGGACATGAAGTGGTCGGGCGCCAAGAAATACCCGGCCAAGCTCAAGGAAAACCGCCACCTGCAACTTGCGATCTATGGCGAAATGCTGCGCCAAAGCGAAGGTGCTTGGCCCTCTGTGGCCTATTACATTCTCGACGTCGGGCAACTCTTTGCAACTGACACGGCTTTCTTTCCGTCGGCCCAAATGGTCCATCGCACCACGGATGAAGGTACGCCCCATCTCTGGCAGCGATTTGCCGAAACATGGAAGTGGCGCCAGCAGCAGATTGTGGCCGGAAAATTTGAGGTTGTCCTTGAAGGCGTACCGGAGGACGAAGACTCAGTGGTACCGGAGGAGGGTTTGCAGATAGAAATCCTGCCTCCCGAATACAACGATTATCTGGCGCTGGCCGGATGGGAGGAGTGACCATGACCGGAAAACTCACTTTCATCAGCGCGGGCGCCGGCAGCGGCAAAACCCATCGCTTGACCCAAATACTTCACGAGCAGCTTTCATCGGGCAGCGTTCGACCGTCAGGTGTGGTTGCAACGACATTCACGAAGAAGGCTGCGACCGAGCTTCGAGAACGTGTCCGCTCTCATCTACTCAAGCAAGGAGCCTACGGGCTGGCCAATGCAATGGGCCAAGCACGGATCGGTACGGTCAACAGTGTCTGTGGGGGCTTGTTGGAACGGTTTGCATTCGAAGCCGGGCTGGCCACAGAGCAGCAAGTGCTGGAGGAGAATCAAGCAGCAGTACTCGTCAAACAGGCAATCGACGCGGTTCTCGACGGCCCTGGTGTGTCAGATCTGCTTAAAGTCGTTCAGCGTTTGGGTATTGAGGACTGGCAGAAGGAACTCAAGAGCCTGCTCGACAAAGCGCGGGCAAACGATATCGATCCGGGCGTACTTGTCGATTTTGCCAGGGAGAATGCCGAGGATTTGCTGATCCATTTTCCAAAGCCGACTACGGAAGATCTGTCGGCTACGCTTCTCAAGGAGATACGAGCAGCCATACCCATACTGGCTGAAGCCGCTGAGGCGAAGAAGGTTCAGAAGACCATCAAGTATCTGACATTGGTGCGGTCAATTGAACGCGGTATCCAGGGAGGGTATGCCCCTTGGAGTGATTGGGTAAAGCTCTCCAAAGAACAGCCGGAAGCGGGTCTCAAGTCGATTGCGGAGTCGATCGGTTCAGTGGCGCAGCGATTTTCCGCCCATCCGATGCTTCATGCCGACATTTCAGAGTACCTCGAACGAATGTTCTCGCTCTGCGCGGAAGCTTTGAGGATTTATGATGCCCGCAAGCGGGAAATGGGCGTTCTGGATTTCACCGACCAGGAGCATTTGCTGCTCAAAG
This sequence comes from uncultured Pusillimonas sp., assembly GCA_964440385.1. Taxonomy (GTDB): domain Bacteria; phylum Pseudomonadota; class Gammaproteobacteria; order Burkholderiales; family Burkholderiaceae_B; genus Neopusillimonas. The sequence continues at coordinate 1,477 of CAYTSJ010000493.1, forward strand.
TCCTCGACGACGCATCGGTAGAGGTCACGCTCAAAGACGAGCTCGATCTATTGCTGGTGGATGAATTTCAAGACACGAGTCCAATCCAACTGGCACTGTTTCTGAAGCTCGCGAATTGTGCCAAGGCCATCTACTGGGTGGGTGACATCAAGCAGGCCATCTACGGCTTCCGAGGAAGTGACACGGAGCTGATGGAGGCCATTTTGCAGGCGCTCGGCGGAATGGGGGGCTCCAAAGAGATACTTGGTTCCTCTTG
>CAYTSJ010000494.1:0-1716 GCA_964440385.1 uncultured Pusillimonas sp.
CATGTCTGCAAGCTCAACGCAAACCATTCCCACTGCCACTGAGGTTCCGTCGCATGTGGTGATCATCATGGACGGGAATGGTCGCTGGGCAACCAGGCGTTTCTTGCCCCGAACAGCAGGCCATGTGCGCGGTGTTCAGTCTGTCCGGCGCGTCATTGAAGGGTGTGGTCAAAAGGGGGTTAAGTATTTGACCCTGTTTGCGTTCAGTTCCGAAAACTGGCGTCGGCCGCAAGAAGAAGTCTCGTTGTTAATGAGGCTTTTTGTTCAAACCCTTGAAAAAGAAGTGGATAAGCTGCATGAAAAAGGCGTTCGTCTGCGTGTGGTCGGCGACCTTACGGCGTTTGATACCAAACTTCAGACCCTGATCAAAGCCGCTGAAGACCGTACCGCAGGGAATGACCGTTTACATCTGACTATCGCGGCTAATTATGGCGGCCGGTGGGATATTCTTCAGGCCACGCGGCAATTGTTGCGCGATCAGCCACATCTGGCCCAGGTGCCTGAAACCATTACTGAAGACATGCTGTCCGATCGCCTCAGCATGGCTTGGGCCCCCGAACCCGATTTGTTCATTCGCACGGGCGGTGAACAACGTATTTCCAATTTTCTGATCTGGCAACTGGCGTATACAGAAATGTATTTCACGCCAACATTCTGGCCTGACTTCGATGCCGACGCCCTGGAGGCCGCTTTCCAGTGGTATCGCTCGCGAGAGCGACGTTTTGGTCGAACCAGCGAACAGTTGGCTCAATCGCGATAACCAGGGTTGAACTGATTATGCTACGTCAACGTGTTATCACAGCCGTCATTTTGCTTGCCGTAGTTTTTGCGGCCTTGATTGCACCACAGTCATGGCCCATGCTGCTTTTACTTTCTCTCATTTCAGCGCTGGCCTTCTGGGAGTGGCAGCGTCTGACACTACCGTCCCGCTGGTCAGATGCCGCAGCAGGGGGTGCCGCCGCACTTTTTGTTGCATTTTGTGCACTGCTATTTTGGCCTCCCGGCAAGATGGCCTTGTTCCATTTTTCACAGGTTGCAGGCGGGCCACTCTTTGGTCTGGTTTCTCTGTTCTGGTGTCTTGTGGCATTTTTTGCGGTTATTCGCGGTCAGTCTCAGGCCAAACCTGCCAGTGCTTTTTTCAGTCTGATGGCTGTTTTTGTAACTGTGGCGACCTGGCTTGCGCTGGTCTTGTTATTTCTGCATCGTGGGCCCTGGTTCCTCGTCTCTTTACTGGCCTTGATCTGGGTAGCCGATATCGGGGCATATTTTGCTGGCAAGGCGTTGGGTCGTCATAAGCTGGCTCCACGCGTCAGCCCCGGCAAGACCTGGGAAGGAGCCATCGGCGGGGTTACCGCTTCGACGCTTTGGGTCATGGTGAGCAGCTTCTGGTCAGGCTCCTTCGGTGAGGCCTTGGTCTTGCAGTGGTCCTGGCCCATTGCTTTGTTATTTGCCGTGTTCCTGGCCGCAATATCTATTGTAGGTGACCTGTTTGAGTCTTTACTGAAACGCAGGGCCGGGCGCAAAGATTCCAGCGGGCTTTTGCCCGGCCATGGCGGGGTATTCGATCGGGTTGATGCCGTGCTTCCTGTTGCACCTTTAGCTTTCCTTCTTACAGGGTTCTGATCCATGCAGTCAGTTTGTATTTTGGGCTCTACCGGTTCAATTGGTGAAAGCACGCTTGATGTTATTTCTCGTCATCAAGATGTCTACCGTGTT
>CAYTSJ010000495.1:0-1704 GCA_964440385.1 uncultured Pusillimonas sp.
CGCCTTCCTTGAATTGCGCTGTCTTGAATTCAGGGCGCGGGTCACGGCCCGGTTTTTCAATTTCTGAAAAAATATCCTTGACCGTCGGAACACCAAATTTCTCATCGGTGAACTCAGCCGGGGAAAGGCCGTTCAGCGCGCCTTGACGGCCCATAACTTCTTTGACATCGGCATTGATTTTTTTAAGGATACGCTCCACCACAGGGTAGGCTTCAGGGTGAACTGCCGAGGCGTCCAGCGGATTGTCGCCGTTAGCGATGCGCAAGAAACCTGCCGCCTGTTCAAAGGCCTTGTCACCAAAACGGGGTACTTTCAGCAGTTTTTTGCGGTCTTTGAATGCGCCGTTCTCATCTCTCCAGGCCACGATATTGCGCGCCAGCGTGGCATTCAGGCCAGAGACGCGACTGAGCAAAGGCGCCGATGCGGTGTTGACATCGACACCCACCGCGTTAACGCAGTCCTCAATCACGGCATCCAGCGAGCGAGCCAGTTCACGCTGGTTGACGTCGTGCTGGTACTGGCCCACGCCAATGGCTTTAGGTTCGATTTTGACCAGCTCGGCCAGCGGGTCTTGCAGACGGCGGGCAATCGAGACTGCGCCTCGCAAGCTGACATCCAGTTCCGGGAACTCCAGGGCGGCCAGTTCTGATGCCGAATACACCGAAGCGCCTGCTTCCGAGACGACAACGCGTTTGGCCTTGATGTCCGGGAATTTGGCACTCATGTCAGCAGCCAGTTTTTCAGTCTCGCGCGAGGCCGTCCCGTTGCCGATGGCGATCAGTTCAACCTGGTGTTTCATGGCCAGGGCCGCCAGGGTGTTGATTGATCCTTCGTAGTCACGACGGGGTTCGAACGGGTAGATCGTACTGGTAGCCAATAGTTTGCCGGTGGGGTCAATGACAGCGACTTTCACGCCGGTACGGATGCCCGGATCCAGGCCCATGACGGCCTTCGGACCCGCCGGTGCAGCCAGCAAAAGATCTTTCAGGTTGGCGGCAAAAACCCTGATGGCTTCTTGTTCAGCGTGCTCCCGCAGGCGGTTGACCAACTCGGTTTCAAAGGCGGTCAACAGCTTGACGCGCCAGGTCCACCGACACACTTCGCCCAGCCACTTGGCTCTGGGCGATGCGTCTACATCAAAACGTGCGCCGATCGACAAAAAGCTTGCAACCCGGCTGACGCAGGGGTGCGGTGTCTGTTCCTCGAGTTCGGGGGCCAGGCCAATGCGCAAATCCAGTACACCTTGTTGACGCCCGCGCAGCAATGCCAGAATACGATGTGACGGCAGGGTACGCAGGGGCTCGTGAAAGTCAAACCAGTCACGGAAATTTGCGCCTTCAGTTTCTTTGCCCTCGATCACTTTTGAGTAAAGCAGCCCTGTCTGCCAGAGGTGGTCACGTAAATCGGCCAGCAGGTCAGCATTTTCGGCATAGCGTTCCGCCAGAATATCGCGGGCGCCATCCAAAGCCGCTTTGCCGTCAGCCACACCAGCCTCGGTATTGACGTAGCCATTGGCCAGCACTGCCGGGTCGGCATTGAGGTCGGCCAGAATCGCGTCTGCCAAAGGCTCCAGACCGGCTTCTCGGGCGATCTGTGCCCGTGTCCGGCGCTTGGGCTTGAAGGGTGCGTACAGATCTTCCAGACGTTGTTTGGTGGTGGCAGCCAGTAGTTCTGCCGACAATTCGGGCGTTAATTTGCCTTGTT
>CAYTSJ010000496.1:0-1701 GCA_964440385.1 uncultured Pusillimonas sp.
GTTAGTCTTGGCGTCGTGCTGGTGCAGAATGTCAAGGTTCAGGGACTCGGGCCACCACGCCATTTTTGCGGTTCCGGCCGAGGTTACTCCGCCATGTGCGACCGGGCACTGCCCGGATGTTGTCGTGTTGTTCATAATGCACTCCTGTTGCTGGGTCATGGATCATGACTTTGTTTATAACAGGAGTTATTGTCAAACAATCTGTTTTATTAATGAAATTGATTGTTTAGATTTAATTGATAGTAAATTGCTATTATTGCCGCCTGTCCAAAAAAATCAGGGGTGTCCGCCCGAAAGCAACAAACACCCCTGAAACCGGACCTTCAAGAAAAATGACGACCGTCAGGCAGTGGCGGCCTCTGGCTGGTTACGCTCGGCCGCAACACAGCGTTCGATCATTTTGCGCGCCTGAACGCCACCGGCATCAATGTTCAGCATCAGGAGACCGCGCTTGGGATGCAGCTCAAGGTTGATTTGCTGCTTCTCGAGAATGGCGAAATCCTGGGCAAAAATCTTGCGCTGGCGTTCAAGAACCGACTGTGTCACCTCGGGGCTGTTGGCCTGGAAGTTACGTGCAAGGCCACCAAAGTACCAGTGTGTGGTTTCGGTTTCGGGTGTCATGAAATTAACCGCCACACCCGCCGCCTTGTACTTGTTATCGGCCTCAAAGCCGCCCAGCCCTGCGCCGGCCACACCCACATCGATGTGGACGTTACCCGGCATCGTGAAACGGGAACGTTGCCAACGATCGACCGGCACATTATCGGGCAGGCCATTTTCACGCAACCCGGCTGCCCAGAAAGGAGGGGGAGGTACGTTGAACATATACCGGCTGGTAATGACCTGGTCACCTTCAACCACCGTGTTCACTGGATTGAGGTCAATTTCGTCCTGACCAATGCTACCCGGATGGACATAGGCCTCGTGAGTCAGGTCCATCAGGTTATCGATCATCAGGCGATAGTCACATTTGACATGGAAAACACCCACGGCATGGGCCCAATCGGGGCGAACCGCCCAGTCGTAGTAAGGAATATCGTCCTTATTCGCCTTTTCAGGGTCGCCAGGCCATACCCAAATGAAACCGTAACGCTCTTCGACCGGATAGCTTTTGACCTTGGGGAAGCCCCCCACACGTTGCATCGGCATGGATACCGTTTTGCCATCGGCACCCATGACCAGCCCATGGTAGCCGCAAACCAGATGGCCTTCGCAAACGCGACCCTGGGACATTGCCGCACCGCGATGAGGACAAAAATCTTCAACCGCCGCAACCTTGCCTTCCGGACCGCGGAAAAAGGCAATCTTTTCAGAACAAATCTGGCGACCTAAAGGACCGTTATCGATTTCTTGCGGGATCGCTGCGACATACCATGCATTCTTGACAAACATAACTCGCTCCTTAAGCCTGTAACTGCTTAACCCTCTTTACCAGGGTCTTTGAAGTTAGGCACAACGTCAAACTCGATATTCTGGAGCTGGCCATTAACTTTTTCGACCTTACGGATGTAAACGTTCTGAATGATGTCGCGGGTTTCAGGATCAATGGAGATTGGGCCACGTGGACTTTCCCAGGCCATGCCTTTGGCGACTGACATGAATTTGTCACCATCAAACTGGCCTTTGGTTTTGTTCAACACTTCGTAAATGAGGTGCATACCGTCATGACCACCGACGGTCAAGAAGGTAGGACGCTGGTTG
>CAYTSJ010000497.1:0-1691 GCA_964440385.1 uncultured Pusillimonas sp.
ACGCCCAAAAAACGGGGGGCACGTTGGGAAGAGGTGCGACTTGCTGCTTTTGAAGGTTACCTTTTGCCACTTGATACCCCAATAGCCCTGGTGGCACCAAAGCATATTGCCCTGTTTCGTGACTCGCGGCTCAAGAGCGTTTCAACGGCTTCAGTTCGTCGTGAAATCTCAATTTTGTCAGCCATGTTTGAAACGGCCCGCAAAGAATGGGGTTGGGTACAAGGCAACCCATGCTCAGACGTCAAAAAACCGCCCAATAAGAAACATCGAGAACGCCTTATTTCCTGGCGCGAGTGCAAGGCGATGCTAAGGGCCATGGATTATTCAAAGCGACGCTGCGTGTCCAGTACAAAGCAAGCTGTTGCTGTTTGTTTTCTGGTGGCCCTTCGTACCGGCATGAGGGCTGGTGAATTGTGTGGCCTGAAGTGGTCTGATGTTCATGACAGGTATTGCCACCTTCCTTTGACTAAAAACGGCGACTCCCGGAATGTCCCTTTGTCCACAAGAGCGGTTCGTCTGATTGAACATATGCGTGGTTGGGATGATGAACTCGTGTTTGGCTTGAAGGCCGCAAGTCTTGACGCGCTGTTCAGGCGTTACCGAACGTTAGCCGGTCTGGAGGGTTTCACCTTTCATGATAGTCGTCATACCGCTGCAACGATGCTATCTAAAAAGGTTGATGTCCTGACTCTTTGCAAAATCTTTGGCTGGAAAGACACCAAGCAGTCACTCACTTATTACAACCCGACAGCGTCAAACATCGCTGTGCTGCTTGGTTAGATATCGCCGCAGTTCTTGGCCAGTTATTCGGCCATCGACCGTTTTGATTTTGCCTTCGGCAATTCTTTTTTGAAGAGTGTTGTAGCTCACGCCAAGTCTGGCTGCAGCATCTTTAAGGTGATAGCAAACCATGCCCTCTATTGCAAGGTTCGCACCAATTCTCGCCGCCTCAATGAGCATACCCTTTAATTCATTGGGTTCCAGGGTAATCATCGCTTCTCCAGAGTATTAATTGCGCCAACGCGAAGTTGTTTCAGTGGTACGCGCACGCATCCCAGGGCCGTAAGCAGCACATCGATAACCGGGTCGGGAAATAGCATGGCCTTCAGATCGTGCTTCGTGATGCGTTTGAGCAACTTTTCAAAAAGGTCAGCCTGTTCCGGGTTTCGAAAAACGATGTAAACCCGGATCGGGGTGATTTCAGCGGTCGAACCTTCTGTGGTTTCGCTGCCAGGCAGCTCTTTAGGATTTAGAGTGTTCACAGGATGATTGCCTTGTCTGACGCCCCAGCCCTTTATTCCGGCGTTACTGTGCTGGGTCAATGTTGTCTAGGGTTGGAAATGCAGGGATGTCGTCGCCTGCAGCTCCGTTCCATGACCACCAGTTACCGGGGCCATAGGTCGAGTCATAGTGGGCGATCTTTTCGGCTTTGCGGGTTTGATAATCGGGTGTCGTCATACCCCAAACTTCCATTGGCACAGGGGCGCCCCGGTCTTTGAGCCAGAAATCCGGAAAAACGGCGTCCTGACTGTCGAATCGCAAGGGCTTTTCGAAGCGACGCTGTTCATTGACCAGCTTTTCTGCGATCAGTGCCTCAAAGCCCGAGTCCACCGGAATCCACTCTTTGGTCACCCACATCGTCGACATGTCGATAACTTCGGCTTGTAAAGAGCCGCCGTTGATTTTTGGTG
>CAYTSJ010000498.1:0-1671 GCA_964440385.1 uncultured Pusillimonas sp.
GATCACATCACCATCATTCACCAACCCGATATTGCCACCCTCGGCCGCTTCAGGTGAGGCGTGACCAATCACCAGCCCGGAAGACCCACCCGAAAAACGGCCGTCAGTCAGCAAGGCCGACGACGCCCCCAGACCTTTCGACTTCAGGTACGACGTGGGGTAAAGCATCTCTTGCATCCCTGGACCACCCTTGGGGCCCTCATAGCGAATGATGACCACATCGCCTGCCTTGACCTCGTCGCCCAGGATACCCGCCACGGCATCTTCCTGGCTTTCGTATACCCTTGCCTTGCCTGTGAACTTCAGGATACTGTCATCAACACCCGCCGTTTTCACAATACAGCCATTAGGGGCCAGATTGCCGTACAGTACCGCCAGCCCGCCATCTTGCGAATACGCATGCGCCTTGTCACGAATGCAGCCCCCCTCGCGATCCAGATCAAGGCTGTCGTAATAACGGTTCTGGCTGAAGGCGACCTGGGTCGGAATACCGCCCGGTGATGCACGGAAAAACTCAAGGACCTCGGGTTTCACCTCGGGAGATTTCACGTCCCAATGCTTGATGGCGTTACCCAGCGTGCCACTGTGGACATTGCCTGCATTTATATTCAGCAAGCCCGCACGATCAAGCTCGGCCAGAATCCCCAGAATGCCACCGGCGCGATGAACGTCTTCAATGTGATATTTTTCAGTGGCAGGCGCAACCTTCGACAAACACGGCACACGACGCGAAACACGGTCAATATCCGACATCGTGAAATTAACACCGGCCTCTTGTGCAGCCGCCAGCAAGTGCAAGACCGTATTGGTTGACCCGCCCATGGCCACATCCAGCGTCATGGCGTTCTCAAAGGCTTCAAATGTGGCAATACTGCGCGGCAATACCGACGCATCGTCTTGTTCGTAGTAACGCTTGCATAACTCGACAACCAGCTTGCCTGCATCTTCAAACAAGCCCTGACGGCGCGCGTGGGTCGCCACAATCGTGCCGTTACCCGGCAAAGACAGCCCCAACGCTTCCGTCAGGCAGTTCATGGAATTGGCCGTAAACATACCCGAACACGAACCACAGGTCGGACACGCACTGCGTTCGATTTCAGCAACCTCTTCATCTGACACCTTGTCGTCGGCCGCTTTGACCATCGCGTCGACCAGATCCAGCTTCATCATGATTTTTTTGCTGGACGGATCAATGATCTTGCCGGCTTCCATGGGGCCACCCGACACAAACACCACCGGGATATTCAACCGCATCGCCGCCATCAGCATGCCGGGGGTAATTTTGTCGCAGTTCGAAATGCAGACCATCGCATCAGCGCAGTGGGCATTCACCATGTACTCAACCGAATCAGCGATCAGTTCGCGGGAAGGCAATGAATACAGCATGCCGCCATGCCCCATGGCAATACCGTCATCGACCGCAATAGTATTGAACTCTTTGGCAACACCCCCTGCGGCCTCAATCTGACGCGCAACAAGCTGCCCCATGTCTTTCAGATGCACGTGCCCCGGAACGAACTGGGTGAACGAATTCACCACCGCAATAATGGGTTTTTCGAAATCGGCGTCTTTCATGCCGGTGGCGCGCCAAAGGGCACGGGCACCAGCCATGTTACGGCCATGGGTCGAAGTACGAGAGCGATATTGCGGCATGATGGTTCTCTGAAATGG
>CAYTSJ010000499.1:0-1664 GCA_964440385.1 uncultured Pusillimonas sp.
GATTTCCAGCGCGGTATTAATGGGCGTGTCGGGTGTGGCGGTATACAGGGTATTGCCTTTGACACGCAAAATTTCACTGACTTTAAGCATGATTTGCCTCCTGGGGCACTTCTGAATGTGATGTTGTGATTTTATTCTGAACTAACCCGAGGTTTTCGCCTGCAGCGATTGCCCCTTTTAAAACGGTTTCCAGGTCGGGTTCGGTTTGTCCCCTGAGTGCCACATAAATGGCGTTCTGCAAGTTAAGGTCATCAACTAAGCCGGGTTGGCTGCGATCTATCAGCAGCGCATCAACCAGAGCCCCAAGTTTGACCGCACGAAGGTCACACGCCAGTACCCAGCGTTCCGGGCCCTTTTCCTGGGTGGAAACGACGTAACCCAGACGCTTCAGCGTGCGCATCACCCCTTGCAGTTCGGCAGGGTTGAGATGCAACTGTGCCCCAAGGAAGCGGGCCGTACGTCCGGGTTGACCCGTACCCTGGGTGCTGCGTAACAGCCTGATAACCCGGATGGCGTCGATGAAGGCCGCACCGCGTTGCCGCTGCAAGGCCCAGCGCCGCAGTCGCAATGAGGGCAGGGTTGCCGCGACCGTCGCGCCAAATAAAATGGCCAGCCAAGACAGGTAGATCCAGAGCAGGAAAATCGGCAGGGTTGCAAAAGCTCCATAAATCACCGTGTATGACGGGAATTTGGTGATGTAGTACGCAAACCCTGATTTCATCAGTTCAAGCACAATGGCGGTGCCTAGCCCGCCGGCCAGTGCGTCGCGCCAGAAGACTTGACGGTTCGGTACGCACACAAAGAGCCCCGTAAAGGCCATGCCGGTAATGACGGTGGGAATGAATGACAGCCAGAAGCGCATGCCTGATGAGATATGCCCCACATTAAGCAGGGCCTGTTGAGCCATGTAAGAGGTAAACCACAGGCTGGCCCCGGCCAAAACAGGCCCTAAGGTGATAATGGCCCAGTAAACCAGAATACGTTGAGGCAGCGGGCGTTGTTGCTCGACTTGCCAGATGTCGTTCAAGGCCGCATCGATAGTCGATATCAGCATTACAGACACAACCAGCAAGAAGACCGTGCCCACAGCGGTCAGTTTCGAGGCTTGCGCGGCGAACTGATTCAAATATTGCATGACAGAATCAGATACCGTTGGCGGCAGCAGGCTATTGACCAGGAATTCTTCCAGGGCCAGCCGGAACTCTGCAAACAAAGGGAAAGCCGTGAACAAGGCCAGTACAACGGCCAGCATGGGAACAATCGCCAGCACCGTGGTAAAGGTCAGGCTTGACGCCACTTGTGTCAGTTTTTTTTCTGAGGCGTGCTGCAAGGCGTACAAAAGGGCACGCCAGGCATCGGAACACCTGCAACCGAATCGTTTTTTCAGGGGAAGGGCGGTTTGATCTTTTTGTTCGGCCATTAAAGGGTTGCCTGTATGACGAAGTTCGGCATTCGGGTAATAATACCAGCATGAAACAACCCCAACTCAATCCTGTCCTGCGCTACGGCGCCATTTTTTCGCTTGTTGGTCTGATTATTCTCCAGCTGGTTTGGGAGCTCGGCGTTGCACCCTGGCGTCCTGAGTTGTCCTGGATGGTTGGCGGCCTTTGGTTGGTGGTCAAGCTGGTGCCGTTGCTATTGCCATTGCCGGGTGTGTTCAAGGG
>CAYTSJ010000500.1:0-1653 GCA_964440385.1 uncultured Pusillimonas sp.
CTTGAAAACCTGTCGATCAAAAATGAATCAGCGCAACTCGTCGGTACAGGGCAATGGTTACTGGATGGTCAGGGTCGTGGTTTGACGCTGAATGCCAATGTTGCAATCAGCAACTTCGGCGGCATGCTCGACCGGTTGGGCCATAAGGGGGCGATGGTTGGGGGTGTTGGAGAAATCAAAGGCCAACTGCGCTGGGGCAATATGCCATGGCAGTTTGAACGGGCGGATATCAGCGGCAAACTTGATATTGATCTCAAGAAAGGGCGGTTCAGCTCGCTCAATTCCCGATCTGCCAAAGTTCTTGAACTCTTGTCATTACAATCGATGCAGCGCATCCTGACCTTCGATGTACGGCCTGACAGCCTGTTCCGGGAAGGCTATCCGTTTGACGAGCTCTCAGGTAACCTGATCATTGATAAAGGCATCATGAGTGCAAACAGTTTCGAGGTTGATGGGCCGGTGGGCAAGATCAGTCTCGGAGGGGACGTGAATCTGGTCGATGAGACCTTGAGGATGCAAGCCATGGTGGTGCCGAACCTGGATATGAGTGGGGCTGCTTTGGCAGGCATTGCCATCAACCCGATTGTGGGTGTGGGTGCGTTTTTAACCCAATGGTTGCTCAAAGCGCCCTTGTCGCGCGCAATGACACTGCATTATCAAGTCAGTGGCAAGCTGGATGACCCCAAGCTGAAAGAGGTCAGCCGCAATGAAAACAGAGATGATCGGCAGAACGCTGAAGATCAAAAGAAAGCCGATTGATGTGTGAAGTCTCAACGGCGGTAAAGCACGTTTTTCTGTGACCCAAAAAAAGAAGGGGTTGGCCCTCGCAGCACAAGGCTATGCGCCGGCCAACCCTATCTTGCGGTTCACGATATCGAGCTCCGGTTAGTAAACACCTTGCTGCAGCATGGCGTCTGCAACTTTGACGAAACCGGCAATATTGGCACCGTCAACATAGTTCACACCGTTTGCACGCTGGCCGTAACGCACACAGTTTTCATGGATGTCACGCATGATGGCATGCAGTTTGTGATCCACCTCTTCGCGTGTCCAGGACAGGCGTGCCGCGTTCTGGCTCATTTCAAGACCCGATACCGCCACGCCACCGGCATTGCTGGCCTTGCCTGGCGCATACAGTACACCCGCTTCAATGAAGGCTTCCGCGGCTTCAATCGTTGAAGGCATATTTGCACCTTCAGCAACGCAACGAACACCATTCTTGATCAGTGTTTTTGCATCATCGATTTCCAGCTCGTTCTGTGTGGCGCAGGGCAGTGCGACATCGACGGGAACGTGCCATGGGCGCTTGCCGGCTTCGTACGACACACCGGCTTCTTTGGCGTAGGTGGTCAGGCGCTCGCGACGGTTATTCTTGATGTCCATCAGCAAGGCCAGTTTCTCGGTGGTGAAACCGGCAGGATCAACGACGCAACCGTCGGAGTCGGAAACGGTGATGACTTTGGCGCCAATCTGGATGCATTTCTCGATGGCGTACTGGGCAACGTTACCCGAGCCCGATACAGACACGGTCAGGCCATCCAGTGACTGGCCAACCTGCTTCAGCATTTCTTCAGCAAAATAAACGGTACCGTAGCCTGTGGCTTCAGGACGAATCAGGCTGCCGCCAAATGTCAGGCCTTTGCCAGTGAATAC
>CAYTSJ010000501.1:0-1653 GCA_964440385.1 uncultured Pusillimonas sp.
GGTGGAGCACATCGAGTATCGGAAAGCCGTCTTCGGTAACCGGCAAAGGCGTCTGGCTGGAAGTCATGTTCAAACTGAAAACGTCGGCACGCAAACGGGTTTCTTTCCATTACAAGGGGATCTTGTACTTCTGCAGCAATGGAATGGCCTCTTCCAATCCGTTTGCTTTGGCCCAGTCCGCCGGCCGACCAACATACGACGGAAAGTCGTCTTGAAGGGTCGCTCCTTGCTTGAGCAACCGCTCAAGGATGTCCAGCGCCATCTTCTTTTCACCGAAATGCTCGGAACCCACGGCACATCGTTCTGACCGACTGCGGGGCGTACCACCCAACCCGCCGCCGGAATCCAACGGCAGCGGCTGCCGGGTGTCGATTTCACAGGACTGTGTTGTGAATACGCTTGTCATTGCCAGATACAGCGTTGAAACGCCTCGGGTCGTCGCGTTTACGTTAGCCTTCGCGGCGAGCAGCTTTTTGATAACGTCCCACTGGTCGTCCGCTGAGGCCAAGGCGGTACGGTATTGATCCTTCTGCGCCGCACGAGACATCAGTGCCAAACCGATGGCGTTCTCGACCGGCTTGATTCCTGCCGCAAGCAGCATATCGATCATCGGAACGTTGGCTTGTCCCGCAGCCGCCAAGAGTAGTCGCGGCCCGATCTTTTTGGCGTAAGCCGCATCGCTGTTGAGCACCAGTTTTGCCAGGGCGGCACGTTCTGCCACATCCTTTCGCACGAGCGCATAAAAATCGTCGTCAGGAGCGCCTTTTTCAATCCGAGCAACCACTGCATTGCTGGGAAAGGCTAGTTGCAGAATCAGTCCGTCACGGCGGCTAGGGGGCAACGCGCGAAAGGCGTCGCTGGACATCCAGGAACGCAGAATATCGGCGGAGAGCGCTCCAATCCTGCCATCAATGGACCTCAGCATCCAGCCTTGTTCATCGGCGGGGTGAATCACGGCTTCAGACTTGAGCAGCGATTCGATTTGTGCCTTGTCGTTAGAAGCCAGGATGCGTGCGACGGCATACGAATTAGGTTCGTTGGCGTCGGCCCACACTTGGCCTACAAGTCCGAACAATGCAGAAGACATGGCGACGCGCGTCGCCTTCAGGAGTATCCGATGGGTCATAAAGAGTCGAAATGCGAATTGAAAAAAGGGCAATTTCAAAGCAACTTGCTGGCGGCTGCCCGCTTCGGCATGGGGCCGTTTACGCAAGATAGCTAGAGTCAGTAGTGTCTGGTTAAAACGATATCCATGAGCTTGGAACCAAGAACTGGAGCGGCATTCGGAGGTTTTGGTGGTGTCTCCGATTTGAACGACAAATTGCCGATGAGGCAGTCTTTTGGCTTTGTTTTCGCCGGAGACGCCGATGAACCTCGGCAAGACGTTGTTCGCCCAGCTCATGGACTTTCTACCCTAGAAGACTTTTCATCGCATCGTCGATCGCCACGATGGCGATCGCTACGTCAAATCGATGACCTGAGCCGAGCAGTTCCGCGTAATGGCATTTGCGCAACTGACTTACCGCGAGAGCCTGCGCTACATCGAGGTCTGCCTGTCGGCGCATTCTGCCAAGCTCTACCTCATGGGGTTTCGCCAGGAACTCAAACGCTCGACACTGGCCGATGCGAACGAGGCGAGAGACAGGCGTGTTC
>CAYTSJ010000502.1:0-1644 GCA_964440385.1 uncultured Pusillimonas sp.
CCTTGAAGTCGGCTTACGCAAGTGCTTGTGTATTGAAAGGACCCATGCAGTTTGTTATGGGGGAGTCGTGTCATATCGCCGGTGTTGTCAATCCGCCTGCGAAAAAGAAACGCAGCTACTGGGTTGCCGACACTATCAATCCTGCCGAATTGTCGGCAGATGACTGGTTAGCCAAATCCCAAGAGCACCCTGGTAGCTGGTGGACGCATTGGTCAACCTGGTTGGCGGGTCAATCGGGTGCCTGTGACAAGACTGCAAAAAAATCATTGGGCAATGCCCGTTATCAACCGATCGAGGCTGCACCTGGCCGCTACGTCAAGGTTCGGTCAGCTTAAGGAGACGAAAATGAGTGGAAAATTGGCCTACGTAACCGGGGGTATGGGGGGTATTGGCACGTCAATTTGCCAGCGCCTGGCCAAAGAGGGGTTTACGGTAGTGGCGGGTTGTGGTCCCAGCCGCGATCACAAAAAGTGGCTCGACGAGCAAGCAGCATTGGGCTACAAATTTCATGTCTCTGTAGGCAATGTGGCCGATTGGGACTCTACCGTGGAAGCCTTTGACAAGGTCAAAGCCGAGTTCGGCACCATCGATGTCCTGGTGAATAACGCGGGCATAACCCGCGATGGCCTGTTTCGCAAAATGAGCCGCGATGATTGGCGTGCCGTCATGGATACCAACCTGAACAGTCTTTTCAATGTCACTAAACAAGTCATTGAAGGCATGATCGAAAAGAACTGGGGTCGCATCATTAACATCAGTTCTGTGAATGGTCAGAAAGGTCAGTTTGGACAGACGAATTATTCGACCGCCAAGGCGGGTATTCATGGCTTTACGATGGCTCTGGCACAGGAAGTCGCCAGCAAGGGCGTTACAGTCAACACGATTTCTCCGGGTTACATTGGCACCGACATGGTGAAGTCCATGCGAGCCGATGTCCTCGAAAAAATTGTCGCCACAATCCCTGTGCGTCGTCTGGGTACCCCGGAAGAAATCGGGGCCATGGTCGCCTGGATTGCTTCTGATGACGCGGGCTTTGCAACTGGCGCCGACTTTTCCTTAAATGGTGGTTTGCATATGGGCTGATGGCCCACTGGTATTTTTTAATTTATGGAACAAACCAAAAAACCGTCGGGTCCCAGGCTCATCAAGAAGTATCCGAACCGACGTCTTTACGATACTCAGACCAGTGCTTACATTACCTTGGCCGATGTCAAGCAGCTGGTTCTGGGCAACGAAGATTTTCAGGTGGTTGACGTCAAGTCCGGTGAAGACCTGACGCGCAGTATTTTGCTCCAGATCATTCTTGAAGAAGAAAGCGGGGGTTTGCCCATGTTTTCCGCGCCGGCCTTATCGCAGATCATCCGGTTTTACGGGAACTCAATGCAAGGCGTTATGGGCTCTTTCCTCGAGAAAAACATTCAGGCGTTTATCGAAGTGCAGGAACGGATGGCTGAACAGTCTAAAAACCTGTACGGCACTACGGTTGGCCCCGAGGCCTGGGCGCAGTTCATGAGCGTGCAAACGCCGGTGTTGCAAACCATGATGAGCAATTACAGTGACCAAAGCAAAAATCTGTTCGTGCAAATGCAAGATCTAATGCAAGACCAGACGCGCTCTATTTTTTCTGCGTTCCCGTTTGTGCCC
>CAYTSJ010000503.1:0-1634 GCA_964440385.1 uncultured Pusillimonas sp.
GGTGTCAGCAAGCTGGTGACGGTCAATGTCCTTGAAGACGAAGAAGTTCGTCAGGGTATTAAAGAATATTCAAGCTGGCCCACCATTCCCCAGCTTTATGTTGGCGGTGAGTTCATCGGCGGCTCTGATATTCTGGCCGAAATGGCGGCCTCGGGCGAGCTCGTTGAAGTGCTGAAAGAGGCTGGTGCAATTGGCTAAGCGCCGGCTGGTTGTCGGCATTACGGGGGCAACGGGCTCTATTTATGCCGTGCGCATGCTTCAGGTGCTGCGCGAACGTGCCCCTGATATTGAAACGCATCTGGTCGTTTCGCCGTCAGGTGTGCTTAATATCAAGTACGAGCTTGATCTTGACCGCAAGGCGGTGCACGACATGGCCGACCGCGTTTACAGTTTTCGTGACGTGGGTGCAACACTGGCCAGTGGTGGCTTTGATACGGCGGGTATGGTGGTTGTGCCCTGTTCAATGCGCACCCTGGCGGCTGTGGCGCACGGGTTTTCCGACAACCTGATTACCCGTGCTGCAGACGTCACCCTCAAAGAACGCCGGCGACTGGTGCTGATGGTTCGCGAAACGCCACTGAACCTGGCCCATTTGCGCAACATGACATCCGTCACTGAAATGGGGGGCATTATTTTCCCACCCTTACCTGCGTTTTATCACCACCCCAAATCCATTGAAGAAATGGTCGATCATACGGTGGCGCGGGTTCTTGAACTGGTCAATATCGACGTGCAAGGCCCGCGTTGGGAAGGTACCTGAAAGCGCTTATTTTGAGGTCTGAAAGTCGCTGATCACGTTCAGTGTGAAGACCTTGCGGGCCTCGGTGGTGGCTTTATTCCCGCTGTCTGGAACGTCGCTCGAAACCGATTGGGCTGACTCATTGTCTTCATCGTCTGGCATCAACCCAAGATTTGCGTTGAAGTCTTCAGTATCAAACGCCATGTCGCCGTCTTCGTCGGCATCGCCGTCGGCCTTTAATCCGGCAACATCAAAGATCCGGCTGTCCATTAGGTGCGAGGGTACAACATGGCCCAGCGCAGCGAACACATTCCATGAACGGCCCGGCAGTTTGCGGTCCCATTCTTCAATCATGCGATTGATTTCCTGACGCTTGAGGTTGTCCTGCGAACCACACAGGGTGCACGGAATGATCGGGAATTGCTTAAGCTTCGCATAGGCAATCAGGTCTTTCTCGGGGACGTAAGCCAGCGGTCGGATAACGATATGCTCACCATTATCTGATTTCAGCTTTGCCGGCATTCCTTTCATGCGCCCGCCGTAAAACAGGTTCAGGAAAAAGGTCGCCAGGATATCGTCACGATGATGGCCCAGCGCGATTTTGGTCGCACCAAGCTCCTTCGCTACCCGGTACAAAATACCGCGTCGCATCCGTGAACAGAGCGAGCACATCGTTTTGCCTTCAGGAATGACCCGTGTCACCACCGAATAGGTGTCCTGATTCTCGATGTGAAAGGGCACGCCGATGCGTGTCAGGTACTCTGGCAAGACATGCTCTGGAAAGCCTGGCTGTTTCTGGTCGAGGTTGACCGCCACGATGTCAAACTTGAACGGGGCGCGTGACTGGTGAATCAGTAGCAAATCAAGCAAGCCGTATGAATCTTTGCCGCCCGAG
>CAYTSJ010000504.1:0-1617 GCA_964440385.1 uncultured Pusillimonas sp.
CCTTATATGGTGTCATAGCCATGTTACGCAGGCTACCCCAAGAATACAACGCCGATTACCTCGCCTGTGTATTTGATGCCAAAGGCGGCACATTCCGGGATGATATATACCCTGAGTACAAGGGCCATCGTCCGTCAATGCCTGAAGACCTTGCTGCTCAGATTGAACCCATTTATCAGGCGGTTGCGGCGCTGGGTTGGCCGGTGTTGTCAGTTTCCGGTGTCGAGGCCGATGACATTATTGGTACGCTGGCACGACGCGCCGAAGCGCACGGGGTTCACACCATCATCTCAACCGGTGACAAAGACCTGGCGCAATTGGTTAATGCGCATGTCGAACTGGTGAACACCATGAATGGCGGCCGTCAAGATGTCGCGGGAGTCATTGAAAAGTTCGGTGTGCGGCCCGACCAGATCATTGATTTCCTTATGCTGACCGGGGATGCCGTTGACAATATCCCTGGGGTGAAGAAGGTGGGGCCGAAAACGGCGGCCAAGTGGCTCAATGAATACGATTCGCTTGATGAACTGGTGCGCAACGCTGACAAGATCAAGGGTGTTGCCGGTGAAAATCTGCGCGAGGCTATCCCGAATTTTGAGATGACGCGACAGCTGGTCACGATCAAAGTCGATTGCGAGATTCCTTTTCTTTCCGACGATTTGTCCGATCTGGTACCCAAGCCGATTGACCGCAGTACGCTGATCAACCTGTATGACGAATATGGCTTCCGAACCTGGTTGCGTGAACTTTCAGGCGACCACGAGCGCGTTCCCGAGCAAGACAGCCGTGTTGCCGTTGATCCGCCGGCGGCGCCCGAACAGGTTGAATACGATACTATTCTTGAGTGGAGTCAGTTCGATGTCTGGCTTGCGCGCATCCAGAAGGCACCGCTGGTGGCCGTAGACACTGAAACCACAGCGCTCGACCCTATGCTGGCCCGACTGGTAGGGCTATCGTTTTCGGTGCAGGCAGGTCAGGCGTGTTACATCCCTGTCGGGCATCGTGGTCCCGACAACGTAGCGCAGTTACCCCTTGATCAGGTGTTGGCCCGCCTGAAGCCATGGCTGGAAGACAGCACGGCCGCCAAGCTGTTCCATAATGCCAAATACGATGCACATGTCTTCATGAACCACGGCATTCATGTGGCCGGCATCACCGAAGACACCATGCTGCAGGCGTATGTGCTTGAGTCGCACCGTCGTGTCAATCTGCAAGAACTCAGCGAGCGGTGGCTGGGGCGCAAAGGGGTTAGTTACGAAGATCTTTGCGGCAAGGGAGCCAAGCAAATCGGCTTTGACGAGGTTGAGGTTGAAAAGGCAGCCTTCTATGGGTGTGAAGATGCCGACTTTACCTGGCAGCTGCATTCGGTACTGCGGTCCAAGGTCGCCGCCGACGAGAAACTCGACGATATTTATCGTCTCGAGGTCCAGGTTTCAGAGGTTTTAACGACGATCGAACGTAATGGGGTGATGATTGATGCCAACGTGCTGGCGCGTCAAAGTCATGAGCTGGGTCAGCAGTTGGTGGCGCTTGAAAACCGGGCCTATGCATTGGCAGGTCAGCCGTTCAACCTGAATTCGCCCAAGCAACTGGGCGAAATTCTGTTCGATCGCATGC
>CAYTSJ010000505.1:0-1611 GCA_964440385.1 uncultured Pusillimonas sp.
AGCATGTGATGGTTCCCAGTCGTAACCTGCCTCGACCAGGCTGATGCAATCAACAGGGCAGGGAGGCAAGCAAAGCTTGCACCCTGTGCACAGGTCTGGAATGACGGTGTGCATCTGTTTGTTGGCGCCGACAATGGCATCAACCGGGCAGGCCTGGATACAAAGCGTGCAACCAATGCAATGTGCTTCATCAATCTTGGCCAGCATCAATGGCCCTGGTGCTCCGCACTCAGGATCAAGGGGTATGACAGCCCGACCCAGCAACTGTCCAAGCTTTTCTATGCCTGTCTGGCCCCCGGGCGGGCATCGATTGATCGCTTCGCCTTGTTCAGCAATAGCCTGCGCGTAGGGCCGACACCCTTCATACCCACATTGCGTGCATTGGGTTTGGGGTAAAAGGGCATCGATCTGGTCGACCAGGCTTGCAGGGATCATGCAAAAAATCAGGCGTGTTTACGGAAAAATGCGGCAAGCTGTGGCGCGATTGTTTCACGCCAGCGTCTTCCCGAGAAAATACCGTAGTGGCCACATTCAGGCGCGGTGTAATGCTGCTTGCGGTCTTCAGGTATGTTGGCACAAAGTCTGTGCGCAGCACGTGTCTGGCCAAGGCCGGAAATATCGTCGTGCTCGCCCTCAATGGTGAATAGCGCAACATTGGCGATTTTTGACGGGTCAACGCGTCGTCCGTTCACTTCCCATTCGCCTTTGGGTAGCAAGTGGCGTTGGAAAACGACGTCAATGGTGTCCAGGTAAAACTCGGCTGGTAAATCAAGCACTGCATTGTATTCGTCGTAGAAACGCTGATGGGCCTCGGCGTCACTGTTGTCGCCCTTGATGAGATTCAGGTAGTAATCGTAGTGAGACTGGGCATGACGATCGGGGTTCATGGCGATGAAGCCGCAGTGTTGCAAGAAGCCCGGATAGACCTTGCGTCCGAAGCCGGGGAATCGGGCGGGGACGCGATGAATCAGGTTGTCGGCAAACCAGCGATACGATTTCTTGATAGCCAGATCATTAACCTGGGTAGGTGATTCCCGCGTATCGATGGGTCCGCCCATGAGCGTCATCGTTTTGGGCAAGCATGGTGAGTTGTCGTCAGCCATAAGAGACACGGCGGCCAGAACGGGCACAGTAGGCTGACATACCGAAACGATATGCGTATCTGACCCCAGAAACTCGAGGAATTCCTGCACGTATGCAACGTAATCGTTCAGATGGAACGGCCCTTCGCGCAACGGTACCATGCGCGCATCGACCCAGTCGGTGATGTAGATGTTGTGGTTTGGCAATAACGCCTTGACGGTGTCGCGCAGCAATGTGGCGTAGTGCCCTGACAAGGGAGCAACGATCAAAACGACCGGGTCTTTGACGCTATCAGGAATATCGCGCTTGAAGTGCACCAGCTTGCAAAACGGTTTTTCAAGAACGATTTCATCGTAAACGGCAACAGTTTCACCCTGGATCGTGGTTGATGGCAAACCCCATTGCGGTTTTTCGTATTCCTTGCCCAGTCGGTGCACCAATGAATAGCTGGCAGCAATCTGGCGAGAAACCGGGGTATAGGCCAGCGGGCTGTAGGGGTGTGAAAACAGCTGTGACCCTTGCTCGGTG
>CAYTSJ010000506.1:0-1593 GCA_964440385.1 uncultured Pusillimonas sp.
CTTTAAAGACGCCGCACCTAAATTCAACCTGAACATCGTCAACGAATACGAATACGGCATCAAAGACCGTCAGTTCGGTCCCCTTATCGCCAAAGTGAAAAGCGATAACCCGGAGGTAATTTACGCCTCGGGCTATTTCTTCAATGCAGGCCCATTGGTCTCGCAAATGCGCGCGGCTGGCATCACCGCGCCCATCATCGGTCAGGAAGGGTATGACAGCGATAAATTCATAGAAATCGCCGGTGCAGCCGCCGAAGGTACCCTGGTCACTACCTCACTAGATCGCGAATCTACATCACCGATCACCCAGGCGTTCATCAAAGACTTCCGCGCCAAAGCCGGTTTCGGTGCTGACATGGTGGCTGCGTCGACTTACAGCGCAACATCTATTCTGATCGAAGGTCTGCGAAAAACCGGGGGCAAAGGGGGCGAGGCCCTGAGAGATGCTATCGCCGGTGGAA
This sequence comes from uncultured Pusillimonas sp., assembly GCA_964440385.1. Taxonomy (GTDB): domain Bacteria; phylum Pseudomonadota; class Gammaproteobacteria; order Burkholderiales; family Burkholderiaceae_B; genus Neopusillimonas. The sequence continues at coordinate 462 of CAYTSJ010000506.1, forward strand.
CTTTCGAAATGCCCATTGGCAAGCTCGCATTTAACGACTTGCATGAAGTGAACAAAGACGTTCAGGTTCAAACCATCAAAAATGGCACCTGGGCACGTCATTCAGTCATTCACGACCCTGTCTTGCTGGCCGCACCAACCAAAGACAGCAAATAATCCCCTCGGGGTCCAGCCAACCGTGGCGGGCCCCATTTCCTACTACATTCGGAGTCAACATGCTCTTTGTCGAGCTCGTTGCCCAGGGGTTGGTACAAGGTAGCTTGTACGCGCTGATCGCCCTGGGGCTGACACTGGTCTACGGACTACTGCGCATTCTGCACGTCGCACATGCCGCCCTCTTTACACTTGGCGGTTACGTGAGTGTCCTGGTCTATAACAGCACGGGAAGTCTTCCGCTCGCCTTTATTGCTGCCATGCTGCTGGCCGGCATCGTCGGGGTCGCCATGTACCGGCTATGTTACGAACCCATTCTCAAACAGCCCCCTTATGTCGCGTTGATTGCTTCAATCGGTCTTTACATTGCTTTCGAAGAGGGTTTTCGAATCTTGTTTGGTGCAATGGGCCTGTCGTATGTCGTCCAACCTTTACAAGAACACATCGTCTTGTTTGGCGGGCTGCAATTCTCGCAAGCTGAAATTATGGCAACGCTCAGCACTGGCAGCATTATTGCTGTCCTCGGTTTTCTGCAGGTCAAAACCCGAATCGGCATTGCCTGTCAGGCCACTGTCACTGATCCACAAATGGCAGAGTCTTTCGGTATCCGGTTACGCACCGTGCGTGACATGAATTTCTTTATTGGCTCTGCGCTTGCAGGGTTTGCCGGGATCTGGATGGGTATGCTCAACAACCTTGTCGAACCCACCATGGGAAGCGTCCCCTCTTACAAAGGGTTGGCCATCATTGTGCTGGGTGGCATGGGGTCGGTACGCGGTACCCTGCTGGCCGCCCTTGTACTTGGGGTCATCGAGGCTTTCGGAGCGATTTATCTGAGTCAGTTTGTCGACCGTGACGCCATCGCGTTCGCTTTTCTCATCTTGGTTCTCATGATCCGGCCCCAAGGGCTGTTTGCCAAGCGCTAAAGGAGACGACCATGGCTTATGAAATTTCTCTTTTGACGTCAATGGCAATCAGCG
>CAYTSJ010000507.1:0-1586 GCA_964440385.1 uncultured Pusillimonas sp.
TCTCCTCCAGCGTGCCCTCGATGTCGACGAGGGCCATGCTCATCTGGTTGGCGACGAGGCTGGAGATGAAGCGCGCGTTCTGCCCGGCGCCATCCAGGGCGGCGCGGTAGCTCGTCAGGGCGATGGTCGCGGCGAGGCCCACGACGGCTACGGTCAGGGCGCAGGCCGTCAGCACGACGAGGAAGGTGTGGCGTCTGGATGAGAAGGAAGTGGTGCAGTCCCTCATGAAGGGCATGATTACCCAGATCGTCGGAGAATTCCACCAGCAAAGACAGTCAGAATTCAGGCGTATATCGTCTGCGTTTTTTGGACACGTTTTTGGTTCAAGCGGCTACATTCACGACCTCTTTCTGGATGGCCCGCATCGCTGCTGGAGTCTTGTAGCCGTGGCGTCTGTCATGGCACGGCCAAGGGTGAACAGGTAAACGAAACCGAATCCTTGAAAAAATTGGTGTCAAAGGAATTATGAGTGACGGTTCCTGTTTCGAGATCAATAAAGAGTGCTCTGCCGCCTCGTAGTACCTTGCCGTCATCGTAAACCCATATTTCCTGAGCAACGTCTGGCTTTTCCTTGAGGTGAAGTTTAAGGATGCAAGAGTATTTCTCTTTCGGGATCCCGATACCTGCTAGTAGCTCTTGCCTGGACATGCCGTGGTAGATCATCCGCGCTTTCGCGCTGTCCGCGCTATTCTTCGACTCATCGAGGCCCATCGCCCGGAGTAGGGGCCATGTCCCTATTGCAAGTGGAACAATGGGCGCATAGGCCAACGTTTCTACAGCCGCTGATCCGACTGTAGAGGCGCCGACGCCCTTTTGACGGTCGTTTTGTTCCGGGGCTTTCGGCTTTTTGAAAATTAACAGCTTCGTAATCTCAGAGAACTGAATTTCCGCTTCTTTGCCACCAGCACTATAGACGGTTGCCGAGTCTTTGTTTTTGAATTCTTTTACTTCAACGGGTTCAGCGTGACCGTCAACCCTTACGGCGACAATTTCATCCGCTGCATGAGCGGATGCCATTCGCTGGAGTGAACTGGCGGGAATCAGTTGAAGCTCGGATTTGCTGAAGTCTACGGAGTGGGTAGCGGTAGCGCATCCGGTTGTTAACAATGACACGAATAATGCGCATGCTAATAATGAAGTTATTTTGCATCTACATAGCATTTCTACACCTGTACAAAATAGTGATTATATATTTTCTGGATAAAAGTGGAATCTGGAATCAGATCTTGAATCTTGAATTATTTCTCCAGCAAAAGAAGGCAGGTCTTTCATTGTCCTTTGCCGAAAGTTTATTTTCATGAATTCCAGTCAAAGGCACAAATTCTTTTCGCAATTCAGCTATAAGGAAAGTTGCAACTAAGGCAAGTCCTTCCTTTGTCCTACATAATGAACTCAAGAACTGCCGATCCAGTCGTCCGCATTGACAACAATAAAGCCACCCGCTGCCGGATGGCTTCACCTTGTTTCGTCAGGCCCGGGATGCAAACCCACAACCGAACCAACGAAAAGAAAAAGGGACTTCAGCGTTCAAACTGAAATCCCTTATTCTTGTAGTGGCGGGGCCGATGGGACTCGAACCCACGGCC
>CAYTSJ010000508.1:0-1578 GCA_964440385.1 uncultured Pusillimonas sp.
CATGGTTGACCACTTCATCCATGGCCGCAATAAAGCTTTCACCACCCTCAAGCGAGAAACGCTTTTGACCCACATATTTGGTATGCAGGTAGCGTTCGAGGCCTTCGGCTTCGGTGATTTGCTTGAGGATATGACGCTTGCGTTCGGGTGAGTATGCGGGAATACCCGATTTGGACTCAAGACGCTCCTGGATCCAGCGCTTGGCAGCGGGATCTGACATGTGCATGAACTCGGCACCAATGGTCTGGCAATAGGTATCGCGCAACGCCTTGAGCATGTCGCGCAGCGTCATGGTCTCGGACTTGGTGAAGTAGGTATTGGTGGCGGAATAAACCTGATCGAGATCGGCTTCAGTTAAACCATAAAAGGCAGGATCAAGTTCGGGAATGACGGGCCGATCGTGACGCTTGAGGGGGTCGAGTTCTGCAAAACGTGAACCCAAAGTGCGATAGGCCGCGATAAGCGACTGCACTGAAACCTGTTTACTGGCTACCGTCAGGTCGGGCTGTTGAACACGCACACCCACAAATGCATTGTTTTTGGCGCGCTCGGCAAAAGACTGAATAATAGGCGCGTGAGCCTGATCGCGGGTGACTTCTTTACCATCGGTGGCGGGCAGATGCTGAAGCGAATCAAAGTATGACCGCCATTCATCGGCTACAGAACCAGGATTATCGAGGTAGGATTCGTAGAGTTCTTCTACGTAAGGTGCATTGCTGCCGAAAAGATAAGAAGTAGATAAGGATTCGTTTTGTGATGACATATATTCGCTTCACCTTACCGAGTGTTTCACTCGTTTGATGCAGGGGGAACACCTTCCGCGACACGGCCAGACCGGTTAGCGGATAGCGGGGCAGAAGGCAACAGTACGACGCCTTAGGTAGCCGTATTGAACTTAGTATAACCACAAACAATTGCGAATGTAACGAGTAAAACTGAAACCGCCTTGTTTTCAAAAAATCGACGTTGACTTTTACTGACACCGTCGATGAAACAACCCAAACTCTTGATGAAACAAGTGCCCAGGGATGCAGACAATCTGTGAATAGTGTATTTTATTCGTTTGTTTCTATTGCATAACTTTCAGGAGCAGTGCCCTATGGACGCCAAGGCGGACCTCTCTAAAATGGCCCTCGATTACCACGCTTACCCTACCCCGGGAAAGATTTCGGTAACGCCAACCAAAACATTGGCCAATCAAGACGACCTCTCTTTGGCTTATTCGCCAGGTGTGGCTGTGGCCAGCATGGCTATTTATGAAGGTGGTGAAGAAGCCGCTGCCAAATACACCTCTCGGTCAAACCTGGTTGGGGTCATTACCAACGGAACTGCCGTGTTGGGCCTGGGTAATATCGGGCCGCTCGCAGCCAAACCCGTTATGGAAGGCAAAGGGTGCCTGTTCAAGAAATTTGCCGGCATTGACGTTTTCGACATCGAACTGAACGAGCTGGACCCCGACAAACTGGTTGACATCATTGCGGCCCTGGAACCCACACTGGGCGGCATTAACCTTGAAGATATCAAGGCGCCCGAATGTTTCTATATCGAAAAGAAACTGCGCGAACGGCTGAAGATCCC
>CAYTSJ010000509.1:0-1578 GCA_964440385.1 uncultured Pusillimonas sp.
GGCCTTGGGTACCGAGGTTGCCGACAGCCTCAACCCAGGTCAGGCTTTGGTCGGTGTCGTTCACCAAGAGCTCACCGCCCTGATGGGGGGGGCTGATGGTGAATTTGCGGGTGAATTGTCGCTGGCGATGCAGCCACCGGCCATCATCCTGATGGCGGGCCTGCAAGGGGCCGGTAAAACAACTACCACCGGTAAACTCGCCAAATGGTTGTCCGAAGGTGGGCATACTGCCAAAGGCAGGAAAAGCGGCAAGAAGAAAACACTGGTCGTCAGTGCCGACGTCTATCGGCCTGCGGCGATTGAACAGCTTAAAACTGTTGCCGCCCAGGTGGGTGTCGATTTCTTTCCCTCTGATGGCTCGCAAAAGCCCCAAGACATTGCCCGTGCTGCCCTTGATCATGCCCGTCGGCATCATTACGATGTCCTGATTGTCGACACGGCAGGTCGTTTGGGCATTGATGAAGAGATGATGCGCGAAATCCGCGCATTGCACGATTTGCTCAATCCCATTGAAACCTTGTTTGTGGTTGACGCCATGCAGGGTCAGGACGCTGTCAACGTGGCCAAGGCTTTTGGTGATACGTTGCCACTGACAGGTGTTGTACTGACCAAACTTGACGGTGATGCGCGCGGGGGTGCGGCACTGTCAGTACGGCATGTCACCGGTAAACCGCTGAAGTTTGTAGGTGTGTCTGAAAAGCTCGATGGTCTCGAGCCTTTTCACCCCGAACGCATGGCGCAGCGCGTGCTGGGCATGGGCGATATCCTCTCGCTGGTCGAGCAGGCGCAACGTAATATTGACATTGCCGAAGCCCAGAAACTGGCAACCAAGATCAAGTCAGGTGACCGCTTTGACCTGAACGATTTCCGCGACCAGCTACAGCAAGTCAAGAAAATGGGCGACATGAGCTCAATGCTCGAAAAGCTGCCCGCGCAGTTTGCCCAGGCGGCCAGTCAGTTGCAAAGCGGTCAGGCTGAAAAGCAGCTGCGTCGTACTGAAGGGATTATCAATTCCATGACACCTGCCGAACGGGCCAAGCCTGAATTGCTCAAGGCGTCACGCAAGCGGCGCATCGCTGCCGGTGCGGGCGTGCCTGTTCAGGAAGTCAATCGCCTGCTGGCGCAGTTTGACCAGATGCAGGGCATGATGAAGCAAATGAAGAAAGGCGGCATGGCCAAGATGATGCGCGCCATGGGTGGTTTGAAAGGGTTGGCCAAAGGGGGCTTCCCGTTTCGTTAAGGTACGCAGTCTTTTTAAAGCAGATTGCAGCTTGATGCGTGAAAGGGGCCAAAATCGCAAGATTGGCCTCTTTTGCATTAACCCCCGCCGACAGCCACCACAATTTCAAACTCGTCGCCTTCAGCGATTAATTGCTGGCTGTGCTGGCTTTTAGGCACAATGTCGCCATTTCGTTCTACCGCAATGCGTTTGCCTTCGTAGCCCAGAAAACGAACCAGATCCGCTACGGTGCTGATGTCGTTCAAAACTTTAGGTTGACCGTTTAAAGTAATGTTCATGCTGCTTTACGGGTAAAGATCAGGTCCCAGACGCCGTGCCCAAGACGCAGGCCACGCGTT
>CAYTSJ010000510.1:0-1575 GCA_964440385.1 uncultured Pusillimonas sp.
CAAGGCATTGTCGACAAGTGGATCAACTGACAGGCAGTTTATTCTGGGGCGACTTTGATATTCTGCCCCGTCTGCACAGCCTTCTGGCACTAATGCAACTGTGGTTTGCCTGCTTTCTGGCAGGCACCTTGCTGAGTGCACGCGCATTCTTGCACGATCAATGGGTATTAATGCCACGGGAAAGCACACTGCTGGCGCTTCTTGTGCTTGCCTGGGGCGTGTTGCAAACACCCGCAATGATCGCGGGCTTGCCCGATTTTGGCTCATCAAATGCCTGGTTTTACGGCTTGTTCGCAACGCTTGCAGCAATTGGCGGCCTTGTCATGCTGAAACATCGGGGGGTCAGCCGGGCGTTTTTTGTTTTCGCGTTCGTTTTGCTGCTGAGCGCGATTCATACCCCGGTCGCCGAGACGATCCAGATCGTCATCCTGGGCATTTGCATTTTCTGGCTTTGGACACGCGTGGGCCTGCAGGGTTGGTCCAAAGCCATGCTGGTTGGCGGGTTGGCAGGGTTACCCTTGGTCATTGTTGTTGCGGGTCACTTCATGATCAGCACCGAAAAAGACTTCAGGGCAGAGCTCAAACGCACTGCCCAGTCCGAGCTGGAACGCGTTACCGGTCGCCTGGACAGCCTCAACAATCATGCCAAAAATCTGCTGAAATTTGCTGCGGTAGACCCTGTGGTTCTCGCTGCACTTCAGAATCCCGGGGCTCAAAGCGACTTTGCGCTTCGAGTCCTGAACCGGCGCATCGGCTCGGATGCACTGCACCTGGTACGTCCTGACGGCATCCTCTTTGCCAGTTCTGACAGCAGCACCAAGGGCCTTGATATCGCTTTCCGTCCCTACTTCATCAAGGCAATGGAAGGGGAAGCGAATGTATATTTTGCCAAAAGCCTGGGGCGTGGGTATGTTTCGGGCTTTTTCGCCCGACCTGTGCTTGACCAGGATGCTCAAACCATCGGTGTGGTTGTTTTACGCTTTAATCTGCAAAGCGGGTTGGCCGACAACCTGCGTATCGACGACGTCATCATTCACAGTAACGGCATCATCCTGCTGGGGCCAGAGCACCTGTCTCGCGGCGCTCTGTTCGATGTCCCCGAAACCGCCCAAAAAATGCTTGATGAGCGCATCTTTGAACCCGAGGACTTACAATGGTTAGGCTACGAGCGCATCAACACGCAGTGGGTTAAATCCAGCGATAACACCCTGTGGCTCTGGGAGTCATTACCTGTCTCTGGCGGCCAGTGGGAAACCGGCAAGCTGGTTTCAATCACCCCTTTGCTCAAATACCGTAACAACCAGACCATACTTGTCATCTCGTTGTTATCCATTCTGTTGCTGCTAGGCCTGCACTATTGCAAAAGCGATGTACTGATCAGCAGAACAGTGCTTGAAAACAAGGCACGCCGCGCGGCAGAATATGCCGAGCGAGCCTCCCGCATGGAAACCGAGCAAGCCAACCGGAATTTACGCTTCGAACGCGATCGGGCCGAACAACTTGCGCAACGCGCTGAAGCAGCCAGCCAGGCAAAAAGTGAATTTCTGGCCAACATGAGCCATGAAATAAGAACCC
>CAYTSJ010000511.1:0-1573 GCA_964440385.1 uncultured Pusillimonas sp.
CGAAATCCATGCTTCGGGAGAGTCATAACCAGCTTACCTTTCAGGAAGTGCGACGCGCCGCCCGACGACGCGCAGACCAATGACGCAAACGGTCAAGATACAAATAAACCACCGGTGTGGTGTACAGCGTCAGGGCCTGGCTGACGATCAGGCCACCCACAATCGTCACGCCCAAAGGCTGACGCAACTCAACACCAGCCCCGGTGGCGAAAATCAAGGGCAAAGCCCCGAACAAGGCCGACAAGGTGGTCATCATGATGGGGCGGAAACGCGTCAGGCAAGCCTGATAAATCGCGTCTTTAGGACTCAAACCCTGAGCCCTTTCGGCCTGCAGGGCAAAGTCCACCATCATGATGGCGTTTTTCTTCACGATACCAATCAACAAGAACACCCCGATCAGGGCGATCAATGAAAATTCCATCCCTACCATCATCAAGGCCAGTAAAGCCCCGATCCCGGCTGAGGGTAATGTCGACAGAATCGTAAAGGGATGCATGTAACTTTCATACAGCATACCCAGCACAATGTACATGGTGACCAGTGCCGCCAGAATCAACCAGGGCTGTTGTGACATGGACTGCTGCAACGCCTGGGCATTACCCTGAAACATGCCCTGAATCTGCTGGGTTGGCATACCGGTGCGCGCCACCGCCTCGTCAATGGCCCGCGTCGCCTGATCCAGCGAAACCCCCTGGGCCACGCTGAACGACACCGACTCTTCAGCGAACAACCCCGCGTGACGCACACTCAGCGGTGCGTTACCCACTTCAAACCGCGTAAACGCCGACAACGGAATACGGCGACCATCATCAGTCACCACATGCACCAGCTTGAGCGACTCGGCGTCTTCGGCATAGCGCGGCTCGACAGCCATGACAACCCGGTATTGATTCAAGGGCTCGTAAATCACCGACACCTGACGTTGACTGAATGAATTGTTTAGCGTGCTGGCAATCAACGCCATATCAACCCCCAGGCGAGTTGCAGCTTCACGGTCAATCATCAGCTCAACGCGGCGACCCTTGTCTTCAATATCGCTATCCACATCCACCAGTTCTGGCAGTGCGGCCAGTGCCCGCTGCACCTGAGGCAACCAGGTTTTCAGGGTCGCCAGATCACTACCCATCAAGGTGTATTCGTAGGACGCCAGCCCCTGGCGCCCCCCTACCCGGATATCCTGTTGCGGCACAAAGGTCAGGCGAGCCCCGGGCTCTTGGGTGAAACGACCTCGCAACCGGTTCACAACCGTATCAGCGCTGACGCCGCGCTCGGCCAGCGGCTTGAGCTGAACCAGTAAAAAGCTGGAATTACTGCCGCCTCGACCGCCCGCAAAACCCGTCACGCTCTCAATAGCCGGGTCTTTCAGCAATTCATTGCGGAATTTTTCAAGCTTGGGTAGCAAGGCCTGAAACGAGGTACCCTGATCCGTACGAAAGAATCCGAACAGCAACCCCGTATCTTGCTGTGGAAAAAAACCTTTGGGTACGGCGGCATACAAATACACATTCAAGCCAATGCAGAGTTAAAATGATTGAAAAGAACATAGTAAGATTCGGTGTATCTATTGAGGAGA
>CAYTSJ010000512.1:0-1566 GCA_964440385.1 uncultured Pusillimonas sp.
CAGACTGGCGCATCAGGCGAGCATTCATGGTGTCTTGCATGTAGCCCTTCAAAATGCCGTCTTCAATCAATACCGTGCGCTGTGTGGGGTTACCCTCATCGTCAATATTGAGCGACCCGCGTCTGTCAGCCAAGGTGCCATCATCAATTACCGTCACCCCTTTGGCAGCCACGCGCTCGCCGATGCGACCAGAAAAAATGCTTGACCCCTTACGGTTAAAGTCACCTTCAAGACCATGCCCCACGGCTTCGTGCAACAAAATGCCTGGCCAGCCAGAACCCAACACCACGGTCATTTCGCCGGCGGGAGCAGCCACAGCATCAAGGTTGGTGAGCGCCTCGTGAACTGCACGCTGCGCATAACCTCGCAAGACCTCATCGGTAAAGTAGCCCAACCCGGCACGTCCGCCGCCGCCGGCATGCCCCATCTCGCGACGCCCTTTACGTTCGACAATGACGGTGACCGACAAGCGGACAAGGGGACGCACATCGGCAGCGAGTCGACCGTCACTGCCTGCCACCATGACGACGTCGTACTCGGCCCCAAGCCCGGCCATGACCTGGATGACAGAAGGATCAATGGCACGCGCCATCGCCTCGACGCGCTCGAGCAAGGCAACCTTTTCAGGCGCAGTCATCGTTGTCAGAGGGTCAACAAAAGGGTACAGCGTGCGGTCAAAGTCACCGGGGCCCGCCACCACTTTCTGCTTGCCCGCACCCTTGGCCCCAATCGAGCGAACCGCACGCGCAGAAGACATCAGAGCATCGGGCGACAAAGTGTCAGAGTAGGCAAAGGCTGTTTTTTCGCCACTGATCGCCCGCACCCCCACACCCTGTCCAATAGAGAAGCTGCCGGTTTTAACAATACCCTCTTCCAGGCTCCAGCCTTCGCTACGGGTGTACTGGAAATACAAATCAGCGTAATCAACTTTACGGGTAAAAATTTCACCGAGTGCACGAGCCATATCGGCTTCTGTCAGCCCCCAGGGATCAAGCAAAAAGGATTTCGCCGTGGCCAGCGCATTAATGCCAGAATCAGCAATATTCATAAATCAGGTCAGACCTTTATAAATTCGGAACAGTTATCCGGTATACATCAGTAGGTTCAAGGCCACCAGGATCCGTCAAAGCATCACATGACACGATGAGCCAATGCGGGCAAAGAAACTCGAACATCAGCAAGGCGCTGCAGGTCGATCAGGCCGCTGGCAACACCCGGACCTTCAGGCAGGCAGTCGATTATTTCACCCCAGGGGTCAATCAGCATAGAATGCCCCCAGGTACGCCGCCCGTTTTCATGCTTGCCACCCTGGGCTGCCGCGAGCACATAGCATTGATTTTCTATGGCACGCGCCTTGAGCAGAGTTTCCCAGTGCGCAGATCCCGTCGTGTACGTAAACGCTGCGGGGACCAAAATCAGTGACACTTGACCCATTGACCGGTACAGCTCGGGAAAACGCAAATCGTAGCAGATTGACAGACCAACTTTACCCACCGGTGTTTCAAAGGTTTGCGGGACATTTTCCCCCGGACGAATCGATACGGACTCATCGTAGGCTTCATCACC
>CAYTSJ010000513.1:0-1556 GCA_964440385.1 uncultured Pusillimonas sp.
CGCCGTTGACGCCGCCCTGATGGTGATTGATGCCGCCAACGGCGTCGAGCCGCAAACCATCCGTTTGCTGCAGGTTTGCCGTGCGCGCAATACCCCCATCATCACCTTCATCAACAAGCTCGACCGCGAGGTGCAAGAGCCGTTGAACCTGCTGTCAGAAATCGAGTCGCACCTGGGCATGGATGCCGTACCGTTTTCCTGGCCTGTGGGCATGGGGCGCTCGTTTGGCGGGGTCTTTGACATTCGCCGTAACCGGATGCGCGTATTCCGCGCCGGGCAAGAACGTCGCAACGACGACGATGACCTGATTGAAGGGCGCGACAACCCGGAAATTGCCAGGCGCTTTGGCGATGCCTTTGCCAAAGCCAATGACGAAATCGAACTGATTGAAACCGCCGCGCCCGAGTTTGACCACGCAGCGTTTCTGGCGGGCAAGCAAACCCCTGTATTTTTTGGGTCGGCCATCAATAACTTCGGGGTTCAGGAAGTGCTGGATGCCCTGGTCGACCTGGCACCGCCCCCCGGGCCACGCCAGGCCCTGACACGCATGGTGCAACCCGATGAGCCCAAATTCAGCGGTGTCGTCTTCAAGGTACAAGCCAATATGGACCCGGCTCACCGTGACCGCGTAGCGTTTGTGCGCGTCAGTTCAGGCGAGTTCAACCGGGGCATGCGCCTGAAGGTAGCGCGTACCGGCAAGGAAATCCGGCCCAATAACGTGGTGTCATTCTTGTCACAACGCCGCGAGCTGGTTGAACAGGCCTATGCCGGCGATGTGATCGGTATTCCCAACCACGGCATTTTGCACCTGGGTGATGTGCTGACTGAAGGCGAAAACCTGCAGTTCACCGGCTTGCCATTTTTCGCACCGGAACTGTTTCAGGCGGTTGAAGTCAAAGACCCTTTGCGCACCAAGCAATTGCGTACCGGCCTTACCCAGCTGGGCGAGGAAGGCGCGATTCAGGTGTTTCGCCCGATTGCCGCCGGTGGTGCCTTGCTGCTGGGCGCGGTTGGCCAGTTGCAGTTCGAAGTGGTGGCGCACCGGCTGAAAACAGAATATGGCGTTGATGCCCGCATGATGTCATCGCGCTACAGTCTGGCGCGCTGGATTACCGCCAAAGACGCGAAATCGTTGCAGAAATTCATCGACAACAACGCCGGCAACATTGCTTACGATGTGGTCGAGGCACCGGCCTTCCTGGCGTCTTCGCAGGCCCAGCTGCGGGTGGTGCAAGAGCTTTACCCCGACATCGCGTTTCACAGCATGCGCGAACATGGCGGGCAGGTGTTCAGCAAGTAAACAAAGGCCGTAAAGTTTTATACTGCAGTTAATTTTCAGCACTCAAGGTGACGGATGTCCTGGCGTTTTATGTTTGCCTTTTTAGTCCTGCTTGCCGCCGCCGCTGCGTGGGGCGGTTTGCAGCTGGGCGAATGGCTGGTCGCCAACGGGCCGGCGGCCATGGCGGCGCCGGGGCGTTTAGGGGAAGCCCCGGTTGAAATTCTGGATGCCAATGGCAAGCCGTTTGCGGCGCAACCGCCGCAGCCTCTGGTGGGTG
>CAYTSJ010000514.1:0-1545 GCA_964440385.1 uncultured Pusillimonas sp.
CGCCTGACGCTCCACCAAAGTGGCTTGCCGACCTGCCAGGTATCGCCAGGCAGCAGTTGGTTCGCGCCGGCGTCCTGAATGTTGAATGCAGTGGTTGGTGCACCTTGCGCAACCCTGATCTGTTTTATTCTTATCGATCACAGGCGGTTACCGGGCGTATGGCAACCCTGGTCTGGATTGATTCAGCTACCGACTTACCCTGATTGACAGTAATCCGTACACGAGCCACTATGATGGCGTTTTGATGCAATTAGTCACAAAAAGGCAGAATTTCACATGAGCACTCCGTTTTCATCTCAACACCTGGCAGAACTCCAGACGGAATTCTCCAAAAGCTGGCAGGCTCTGTTGGAACAGTCTAAAACGGGTCAACTGACAAAGCCCAAAGATCGTCGTTTCAGTGCAGACGCATGGGCTTCACATCCTTCGTTTTTGTTCATGGCGAATGCCTATGTGCTGTCGGCCGAGACCCTGCAAAAAATGGTTGATGCCGTTGAAATGCCCGACCATGAGCGCGAAAAACTTCGTTTTGCCACGATGCAATGGCTTGATGCCATAGCCCCATCCAATTTTCTGGCCACCAACCCCGATGCGCAACAGGCCCTGGTGCAGTCTAATGGCATGTCTTTAATGCAAGGGGTGCAAAACTTCTATGCAGACCTGCAAAAAGGGTATTTGTCGCAAACTGACGAAAGTAAATTTACGGTGGGCGAAAATCTGGCCATTACCGAAGGTCAGGTTGTTTTTGAAAATCCGCTGTTTCAACTGATTCAGTACACACCCCTTACTGAAAAGGTTTATCAGACCCCGCTGCTGGTGGTGCCCCCATGCATCAACAAGTATTACATTCTTGATCTTCAGCCTGAAAACTCGTTCGCTCGCTATGCCGTAGAGCAGGGCTTCACGGTCTTTCTGGTGTCCTGGCGCAATCCGCAACCTGGTGATGCCGATGGTATTTTGCAGGCCACGTGGGCCGACTATTTGCAAACCGGTGTTTTGCAGGCCGTTGATGTGGTGAAAGAAATCAGTGGGGTCGACAAGATTAATGCCCTGGGTTTCTGCGTCGGTGGTACCTTGCTGGCCAGTGCGCTGGCATTGGCCAAAGCCCGTGGCCAAGATCCGGTCAATTGTCTAACACTGCTGACGACGCTTCTTGATTTTGAAGACACCGGTATTCTCGATATTTTTGTCGACGAAACCCACGTTCGTATGCGCGAGCATCAGATTGGTCAAGGTGGCTTGTTGGGCGCGCGTGAATTGGCGACAACGTTTTCCTTTTTACGGCCCAACGAGCTGGTCTGGAATTATGTGGTTGCCAATTACCTGAAGGGTCAAACGCCGGCGGCTTTCGATTTGCTCTACTGGAATTCAGACGGTACGAATTTGCCAGGCCCTTTCTTTACCTGGTATTTGCGTAACACTTACCTTGAAAATAACCTCAAGGTGCCCGGCAAGGTGGTTGTCGATGGTACGCCAGTCAGCCTCTCTGACTTGACCATGCCCACCTATATTTACGGTTCCCGTGAAGACCATATCGTGCCCTGG
>CAYTSJ010000515.1:0-1536 GCA_964440385.1 uncultured Pusillimonas sp.
CAACGTCATCGCACCGCAAAAGGTGTCTGACTCGCTGGGCGCAGAAATTCTACGACTCTGGACCGCTTCAACCGATTACTCGGGTGAACTGTCAATTTCCGACGAAATTCTGAAGCGGGTTGTTGAAGGCTACCGGCGAATTCGCAACACCCTCAAGTTCTTGCTGGGTAACATCCAGGATTTCAATCTTGCCACTGACGGCCTGAGCGCTGATGCCCTGTTCGAAATCGACCGCTATGCGTTGTGCATGACGGCACAAATGCAAGACGAAGTGCTGGCGTGCTATCGTCGTTACGAGTTCCACCCTGCTGTCGCACGCTTGCAGATTTTCTGCTCGGAAGACTTGGGCGCCTTCTATCTGGATGTCCTGAAAGACCGTTTGTACACCACTGGCGCTAACAGTGTGGCCAGACGCTCGGCGCAAACAGCGCTTTACCACATCACGCACGCCCTGTTGCGCCTTATGGCACCCATTCTGTCGTTTACCGCGGAAGAGGCCTGGAAAGACCTGCACGAGGGCAAAGACGCCGGTACCATTTTTACGCAGCTCTACCACACCTTGCCCGATCAGGGCGACGCGGACGCATTGTCGGCTAAATGGTCACGTCTGCGGGAAATCCGTGCTGAAGTGATGCGTCAGATTGAAGTCGTTCGTACGGCCGGGGACATCGGTTCTTCACTGGCCGCTGAAATTGACCTTCACGCTTCGGGCGATGATCTGGCGCTATTGCACTCGTTGAAAGACGACTTGCGGTTTGTCTTGATTGTGTCTCGCGCCACGGTACACCCTGGTAGCGGTGAACTTGAAATACGCGTCACCCCGACGGCTCATGCAAAATGCGAACGCTGCTGGCATCACCGTGATGATGTGGGTGTTGACCCCGATCATCCGCAAATTTGCGGACGTTGTGTAGATAACCTGTTCAAAGACGGCGAGTCACGTGCGCATGCCTAAAGTGCGCGCCTCTTTTGTCGGCTGGTTGGCAGGTGCCGCACTGATCATTCTCATTGACCAGATCACCAAGATCTGGTTTGACACTCATCTGAATTACGGTGAGCGTTGGACAGTGCTGCCATTTTTTGACTTTACCCTGCTCTACAACCCAGGGGCTGCTTTCAGCTTTCTGGCGGAAGGTCAAGGTTGGCAACGCTGGCTGTTCAGCCTGATTGCACTGGTTGCCGCCGGGCTTATCCTGCACCTGCTTTGGCGCAGTCCCGGACAGCGCTTGTTCTGTTCGGCGCTGATGCTGATTCTGGGCGGCGCTATCGGCAACCTGATTGATCGCCTTCAACATGGGCATGTCATTGATTTCTTGCTGTTTTATTGGCAACAATGGCACTTCCCGGCCTTCAATATCGCCGACGTTGGCATCACCTGTGGTGCTATCCTTTTGATTCTTGATGAAATTCTGCGTTATGTACGGCACCGCCGCGTCACGCAGGTTGCCGATCAGTAACGCATAAAGGTCAAAGCTGTCATGGGCGATCTCGACAACAAACGGATTGTATTGGGCTTGAGTGGTGGCATTGCCTGCT
>CAYTSJ010000516.1:0-1526 GCA_964440385.1 uncultured Pusillimonas sp.
GACACATGCACGCCTTTGCCAGCCAGCACAGGTACCCAGGCACCGTCAGAACCCAGTTTTGACCAACTGGCGCCCCCCAAGGCAAGCACAGTCGCATCGCATACTTCCGACAGGGTGCCAGCCGGTGAACCAAAAACTAATTCGCCGTTTTCGCCCCAGCCTTCCCAGCGATGACGCATATGAAACACCACACCAAGACCCTTCAAACGGGCCACCCAGGCACGCAGCAACGGTGCGGCTTTCATACCCACCGGGAATACTTTGCCTGACGAACCGGCAAAGGTCTCAATGCCCAAACCGGCCGCCCAGGCACGTACTTCAGCAGGACCAAATGCGTCAAGCCAAGGTTGTAACGAGGCCTGACAAGCCCCAAACCGGGTACTGAACTGGTCAAAATGTTCATCGTGGGTCAGGTTCAACCCTCCAACACCCGCACGCAAGAACTTGCGCCCCAGCGAAGGCTTGGCCTCGAAGACCGATACCTTGATCCCTGCTTGGGCCAGCACTTCGGCAGCCATCAGACCTGCCGGACCACCCCCGATCACTGCAACAGTCGAGGGATGATGTGTGGACATGAAAATCGCTCCAAATGACAAGACTGAGATGATATCCAAAGTGCAACAGGCTCTCCTGTCGATGCCTTGCAGTGTAGTACGCCAATTGTCTGCAGCCTAGGGACGGCTTTCGTACCAGCGCCTGGCCATGGCGTCGATATGGGCCAGAAAAACGGAAGCCAAGGGTGAAAGACGCTTGCCCGAAGGATACAGGGTCCACCAACTGGATTTAATGGGAAGACCTTCCATATCCAGTACAACGATATCATCGTTCGGATGATGAACATCAAGCGCATGCTCGGACACCACAGCCAGACCCATACCGGCAGCAACAGAACGCTTCACGGCCTCATTACTACCCAGTTCAAGACGGATGATCGGACTAAAACCCTGCCGCGAAAACCAGGCGTCACTCGCCATTCGGGTACCGGACCCTTGCTCTCTGGCAATAAATCGCTCCTCACGCAGGTGATCCAGAGAAAGTGCGCAATGACCGGCAAGACGATGACAGACGGGTGCAATCATGACCAGCCGATTGGGGAGAAACTCGTGCCGGGTCAATGACAAGTCATCAGGGGGCTGCGACATGATGTACAGATCGTCACGATTATTCACCAACCTGGCCAGTACACCATCGCGGTTCAGCACCTCAAGAGAGATTTCAACGTCCGGATACTGCGCACAGAATTGCCCCAGAATATCAGGCACAAAATATTTGGCAGTACTGACAATGGCCAGGCGCAAACGTCCCCGGGTCAGTCCCTTCAAAGCGTCTGCCTGCTGCTCAAACATGGTCCACTCATCAACCATCGCACGCGCGGTTTGAGCCAATGCTTCACCCGCCTCTGTCAGGTAAATTTTTTTGCCGATCTGCTCGTAAAGTGCCAGCCCCACAGATTCGGACAGTTCTTTGAGCTGCATGGATACCGTGGGCTGAGTGACATGACTGGCGATTGCCGCAGCCGTCACACT
>CAYTSJ010000517.1:0-1525 GCA_964440385.1 uncultured Pusillimonas sp.
TGTTTTAATCGCCCCTCGTTTCGGGAATAAACCATCAGGGGGCGACCGGCGGTGTAATGTTTGCGTATGACATCACATGCCATTCGCAGACGGTCCGGAGCCCCAAATGCAAAGTCGATTCGAGCCATCAGAAGATCAGGCCTGGTTCAGCAGGAACTGGACAAGTAATGGAACAGGTCGCCCTGATGCGCCCTTGTCTTTACCGCTACGCCATGCGGTTCCGGCAATATCCAGATGAGCCCAACGGTAGGACTTGGCGAAACGGGACAGGAAGCAGGCCGCGGTTACCGACCCCCCCGGCATTCCACCGATATTGGCCATATCAGCAAAGTTGGACTTGAGCTGCTCTTGGTACTCTTCATCCAGTGGCATGCGCCATGCGGTATCGCCGGTTTGTTTGCCTGCAGCAAGTAACTGATCGGCCAGGGTATCGTCCGTTGAGAACAGGCCCGTATTAATGTGGCCCAAGGCGACCACGCAGGCCCCGGTGAGTGTTGCAATATCAACGACGGCTGTTGGCTTGAATCGCTCGGCATAGGTCAGGGCATCGCACAAGATCAGTCGACCTTCAGCATCGGTATTGAGGATTTCGATGGTTTGACCCGACATGCTGGTGACGACATCGCCGGGTTTGTTGGCTCGACCGCTGGGAAGGTTTTCGCAGGCCGGGACCAGAGCCACGACAGGCTGTCCGATACCCAGTTCGGCGACGGCTTGCATGGTGCCGATGACGCTGGCTGCACCGCACATGTCGTATTTCATTTCGTCCATGTTTGCGCCAGGCTTGATGGAAATGCCGCCCGAATCAAAAGTGATGCCTTTGCCCACCAGAACCACAGGTGCTTTTGCCTTGGCTTTGGTGTTTTTGCCGGTCGAAGCTTCAGGCGTATATTTGATGACGATAAAAACCGGTGGCTGTTCAGAGCCTTTGGCAACAGACAGAAACGACCCCATGCCCAAGGCTTCTAGCTGCTTGACTCCCAACACTTCGGTTTTGAGGGTTTTGTGTGTTTTGGAAAGGGCTTTGGCGGTTTCGCCCAGATAAGTGGGTGTGCAGATATTGCCAGGAAGGTCGCCGAGTTTGCGTGTCAGCAACATGCCGTTACCGATGGCTTTGCCGGCTTGCAGGCCCTGTTTGGCCGCTGCAGCCTCAGATTTTTCGACCCAGAGACCGATACTTTTGAGTTTCGGAGCCGGTTTCTTGCTGGCCTTGCTGAGCGTGGCATCGTAATGGTAGGTGGCCTGTGTTGCGGCAATGGCCAAGGCCTGGGCGCGCTGGGTGATAGAACTGCCTGCATACTCGACGTTAGCCAGGGTTGAAACGGCTTCGGTGACCTGGGATTGCACGCACCAGCGGGCGAAGGCCTGTTCAGCGGCCGCATGAGTTTTAGCGTTATAGCTGTCTTGTTTCCCTAACCCGATTAAAATGATTCGCTTTGCGCTGACGCCCTGCAGATTACGTAACACCAGATGGCTGCCTTTGGCGCCGGTAAACTCTTCTTTGCAAGCTTCGCTGATGGCGCCC
>CAYTSJ010000518.1:0-1510 GCA_964440385.1 uncultured Pusillimonas sp.
TTCGATGCCATCGACAGCGATGCGCCTGACACTAATTTAGTCGGCTTCATTCAGCGACTTCAGCAGGCGATTGGCATTGCTGTGGTGAATGTAGAGCGCTTCGTCGGCAAAACCCAGGGCTTGTAGCAAGTGGCTGCGACCTGCGCCGGTTGGCCCCCATAAGTACACGGCGTGTCCGGGTTGGCAGTGTTGCCAGGGCTCGATTGCTGACTGGTTCTTGCCCACGACAAAATTATTCAGCGTCGGGTTTGGGGCGGGCAGCAAGTTGAGAATCAGTTGTTGGGTCATTGACGGCACTAAAAAGCGTAAAATGCGCCTTGGTATTTTATTTAAGACGCAATTCTTGCACATCCCACGGCTTTTCTCATGACAAACAACTCTAGCACCTCTTTAACTTACCGCGATGCGGGTGTTGACATCGATGCAGGCGACGCCTTGGTCGATCGTATCAAGCCTTTGGCCGCAAAGACTATGCGCGAAGGCGTCATGGCTGGCATTGGTGGTTTCGGGGCGCTGTTCGAAGTGCCCAAGAACTACAAAGAGCCGGTGCTGGTGTCGGGTACTGACGGGGTGGGCACCAAGCTGCGTCTGGCCTTTGATTGGCAGCGCCACGATACCGTGGGTATCGATCTGGTGGCCATGAGCGTTAACGATATTTTGGTTCAGGGCGCAGAACCCTTGTTTTTTCTTGATTATTTTGCCTGTGGCAAGTTGTCCGTCGATACCGCTGCAGCCGTTGTCGGTGGTATTGCCAAGGGTTGTGAACTGGCTAACTGTGCTTTGATTGGCGGTGAAACGGCTGAAATGCCAGGCATGTACCCGGAAGGCGAATACGACCTGGCCGGTTTCGCGGTGGGTGCGGTTGAAAAATCAAAAATCATTGATGGCAAGTCGATTGAGGTCGGTGACGTTGTTCTGGGTCTGGCGTCCAGCGGTGCGCACTCTAACGGTTTTTCGTTGTTGCGCAAAATCATTGAAACGACGGGTGCCCGCCCTGAAGACGATCTGGGTGGCCGCTCTTTGGGTGATGTCGTCATGGCCCCTACCCGTATTTACGTACGCTCGGTATTGGCAGCCCTGAAGCAGCATGGTTCGGCGATCAAGGGTCTGGCGCACATCACAGGCGGGGGTTTGCTCGATAACGTGCCTCGTATTCTTCAGCCTGGCCTGGCTGCGCGCCTGCATCGCGATGCCTGGGACATGCCTGAACTTTTCAAGTGGCTGCAAAAAGGGGGCAATGTGGCCAATACCGAAATGCACCGTGTGTTTAACTGCGGCATAGGTATGGTTATTGTGGTGCCTGCTGATCAGGCCGATGCTGTCAGTGCAACGCTGGCTGCGAACGGTGAACACGTCAGCCGTCTGGGTGAAATTGTGGTGCAAACTGCTGATATGCCGCAAACCGTAGTGGTTTAAGTGCGGCGTCAAGGTTCAGGCCACTTGAACATAAGGTTGTCTGGCCGGATAAGTTGATGAAAATGTTAAAAAGCCTGCTTCGCGCAGGCTTTTT
>CAYTSJ010000519.1:0-1501 GCA_964440385.1 uncultured Pusillimonas sp.
GTACGGCCCCATGCGGTATCTGGACAAGAGCGTATTGCGTCGCATGAACATCGACGTGACCTATGCGCGAGCCACGGTGGCCGACCTTGAGCCGTTGGTCCGCCCGGAAACCCGCGTGCGGTATGTTGAATCGCCGGGGTCATTGCTGTTTGAAATGCTGGATTTGCCGGCCCTGGCCGACTTTGCCCGCCGTCGTGGCTTGCTGCTGGTGGCCGACAACACCTGGGGTTCGGGGTATGTTTACCGGCCGCTTGAACTGGGGGCACATGTGTCGGTCATTGCCGGTACCAAGTACATTGGCGGCCATTCTGACCTTATGCTGGGCACGGTGGTTGCCAATGATGACGAGGTCATTTCCCGTCTGAATCAAACGCACTATGCCATGGGCTATTCGATCAGCGCCGATGACGCCTGGCTGGCACTGCGCGGCGTGCGCACTATGCCCATTCGCATGCGCCAGCAATCGGAACATGCCTTGCAGGTGTGTCAGGCCTTGGCAGCGCGACCTGATGTGGTGCAGATTTTCCACCCCGCCTGGCCTGCCGACCGCGGGCATGCCTTGTGGCAACGAGACAGCCACGGGTCAAACGGCATGATGGCAGTGGAATTGAAGCTGAACCCCGAACAGGCCGTGCGCTTTGTCGATGCCCTGACCTTGTTCGGCATCGGTTTTTCGTGGGGTGGTTACGAAAGCCTTGTCCAATTGGTCGAACACAGCGCGCTGGCGGTTCACAGCTATTGGCAGCGCACCGAAAACGCCATCGTGCGCCTGCATATCGGCCTTGAAAACCCCGCCGACCTCATCGCCGATATCGACCAGGCACTGGCCGTAGCGACGACAGCAGTGGATTAATCTTCGAATAATTCGGAATGCGTGCCAGTTCTTGCAAAGATAATGGTGCTGCCTTGCAAACGGTAGATCAGCAGAAAGTCGCCGCCAATGTGACATTCTCTGTGGTGGTGTAGTCACATGCCCTTGGTGGTGTTGCGCGCTTACTGCTGGCGGACTTTTTTGCTTGCACTGGCACTGGATTTTTCAAGATCATTGATCAGTGCGTCGGCAGAGTCGAAGCGACAGGCCCGCGCCTGGGCCAGGGTGCGGGCCTCTTCCATTGCGGCACGTGTCTGTGCGTTAGGTACTTTCAGCTCCAGCGGGAAAGCCTGGTCATTTACGACGCGCTTGAGAAGGATACGTACGGCATCAGATACTGACAGCCCCATGGCTGCCAGTGCCTCGCTGGCTTGGGTCTTGATTTCGTCATCTACGCGGACGTGCAACATTGTGGAATGAGCCATGTTCAAATCCTTTTTTTGCCATCATGTATCTCTAATGAGATACGGTCAATGGGGTAATGGTTACAGTCCGCGCTTCAGACACCGGTCGTTTACTTGCCCTTCAACGCCTCATCAAGCAGTTTGCGGGCTTGGGTCAGTGCGCCGTCGTAGCTGCCAGTCATGCTGGGTGATGTCGTGTATTGGCCAGCAACACCCAGGGTGGGGG